>NBLG01000027.1 GCA_002084435.1 Tenericutes bacterium 4572_104 | reverse complement strand
GCCGCAATGACTTCTAGAATATCACAGCTCTGCGTGGTCGATGCCTTATTTACAAACTGTTCATATATCGATATTGATAAAAGTGTTAAAATGATTGAAACAACTTATGAAACATTTAAAAAATATAATCGATAATTATTGTTTTTATATAAATAAACAGATAAAAAAAACAACTTCTATATAGTTGTTTTTTTTGTTTTTGAAAAAAACAACCTAAAACAAGTGTCATCATTGATAATTATAAATTATCATTTATAATGAAGGTATAAGGTAAGCATATGAAAAAAAAGATTATAAGTATTATGAGCGGAACCTCTCTCGATGGAATAGATATTTTATTAGGCGAAATTGAAGAGGCAGGACTCAAGACTAAAGTAGAAGTTATTTTTAGTAAAACTTATATGTTTGAAAAAAGGCTTAAAGAAAGAATTCAAATAGCTATTTCAAACGAAACGAGCACTTCTAAACTCTTATGCAGTTTAAATTTTGAAATTGCAAAAGCTTTTAGCGAGTGTATTTTGAATTTCTGTGAAATATATAAAATAAACCTTGAAGAAATAGATTATATAGTTTCTCATGGGCAAACGATTTATCATATACCTTTTCCTGAAAGAGATTATGTGGCTTCAACTTTACAATTAGGGGACGGATCTGCACTAGCTAATTTAATAGGAGTACCTGTTATATCTAATTTTAGGACAGCTGATATGGCTTTAGGAGGACAAGGGGCACCCCTTGTAACCTACCCTCATTATATTTTATTATCTAATAATAAAAAAACGAGAGCTATTCAAAATATAGGTGGTATTAGTAACGTTACTGTTTTGCCAAAAAACGGTAAAATTAAAGATATAATTTCTTTTGATAATGGTCCTGGTAATATGATGATGAACCGGGCGATGAAAAAATTATTTAATAAAGAATATGATAAAGATGGGTTAATTTCCGCAAAAGGAGCTTTAATAATACCAATGTTTAAAGATATTCTAAAAAACTCATATTTTCATAAATCACCTCCAAAAACAACTGGAAGAGAATTGTTTGGAGATCAATATACAGATAAATTACTTGAAAAATACAGTGATTTTAAAGACGCAGATATAATCACAACTTTAACACATGTTACTGCTTTTAGTATTGTCAAATCTTACCGCGATTTTGTTTGTAAAAAATATCAAATTGATGAAGTTGTATTAACAGGTGGTGGAAGTAAAAATAATACTTTGGTCGAATTAATTAAATTCTATCTTAAAGGCATAGAAGTTTCATTAGTGGAAGACTTAGGATATTCAAGTGATTACTTAGAAGCTTTATGTTTCCTTATTATAGGTAATGAAACCTTGAATAATAATCCTTCTAATGTACCAAATGCTACAGGTGCTAAAGGTTTTGCAATATTAGGACAAATTAGTCCTGTTTTAAGAAAAAGGTGAAGAGATGAAATATATTTTTGCCTATGATGGTGGAGGAACTAAAACTCGTCTAAATGTAATTGATTTATTAGGAAATATTCACTTTGATAAAACAACGAGTGGATGTAATGTTTCTAGTTCTGGAGATTTAGAATTTAAAAGAATAATTGAAGGACTATTTAAAGAAGCAAAAAACACTCTAAATTTAAATGACACTGATATTTTATATATAAGTTTAGGACTTAGCGGAGCGGATTTAGAAGAGGATTATAAACATCTCAATAAATTATGTCAAAACATTTTTAAGGAAATATATTTTTTTATTAAAAATGATGCTTGGATAATATTAAGAAGCGGACTAGTCACACCTTATGGAGCGGTTTGTATTTGTGGAACGGGAACCAATTCTGCGGCAATTAATAAAGATGGCAAAGAAGCTATACTTAGATCTTTAAGTTATATCTTGGGTACATATGGTGGGGGATTAGATATCGCAAGAGAAGCTTTGCACTATGCTTTTAGAGCTAGCGAATTAACTTATAAAGATACTGTTTTAAGAATAAAAATACCAAAATTATTCCAAGTTAAAAACATGGAAGAAGTAATACCTTTATTTTATCCTAAACGTACTATAGATAAAAAAACCTTTGGAAAAATAACTGGGCTTGTGATAAACTCGGCTAAAGAAAATGATGAAGTATCGATTATGATATTAAAAGATATTGCGTCAAATTTGGCTAAACAAACAACAGGTGTTATTAAACAATTAGAAATGGAAAAAGAAAAAGTTCCTGTAGTAATTGGGGGAAGAGTTTTTCAAAGTAATTGTTCGGTTTTTATAAATACATTTGAAGAAGTTTTAAAAGAAGAAGTTAAAGAAGCTTATATTATAAAACCAAAATTTAACCCTGTAATAGGTGCTTACTTGTTAGCTTTAGATAGACTAGGTATTAAGCAAAGTCAAGAGATAGAAAATAATTTATTAAAAAGTGGAGGGAAACTATGAGTAAAGGCTTAAAAATCGTAACGATTGGTGGAGGAAGTAGTTATACCCCTGAACTAATTGAAGGTTTTATTAAACGCTATAATGAATTACCAATAGCCGAGCTTTGGTTAGTCGATATTTTAGAAGGTAAAGAAAAATTAGAAATAGTCGGAGCTTTAGCTAAACGCATGGTCGAAAAAGCAAATGTACCTATGAAAATATATTTAACACTAGACCGTCAAGAAGCTTTGAAAAACGCAGATTTCGTTACTACGCAATTTAGAGTAGGACAGATGGATGCTAGAGTGTTAGATGAAAGAATTCCCGCAAAATATGGTATGATAGGACAAGAAACTATTGGAGCTGGAGGTTTATTTAAGGCTTTAAGAACTGTTCCAGTAATCTTTGATATTATTAAAGATATGAAAAGATTATGCCCTAATGCTTGGTTAATTAATTTTACTAATCCTTCAGGTGTAGTCAGTGAAGCAGTTTTTCGCTACGCTGAATTTGAAAAGTTTATCGGAGTTTGTAATGTTCCAATTAACCTTACAAATCATTTTGCGGAAGTATTGAAAGTAAAACCAAAAGATTTAATTCCTTATTTTGCAGGAGTTAATCATATGTCTTATGTTTTAAATGTTTTTCATCAAAACAAAGATAGATTACCTGAAATACTAAATAAGATGGAAAGCGATAGAACAACAATGAAAAACATTGATGCTTTAGCTTGGGATCCTAAATTCATTAAACAACTAGGAGTTTATCCAAGTCCATATCATAAATATTATTACTATTATGAAGAGATGTTTACTAAATTTATGGCTCAATATAAAGAAGGTTCAACTAGAGCCGAACATGTTAAGGAAATAGAAAAAAGTCTTTTTGAAAAATATAAAGATATTAATTTAAAAGAAAAACCAAAAGAACTAGAAGAAAGAGGCGGAGCTTATTATAGTGACGTTGCTTGTAGTATAATTAGTTCTATTTATAATGATAAAAAAGAATACCACGCAGTTAACACAATAAATAATGGACATATTACCGACCTTCCAGATGGTTGTGCAGTAGAGATAACTTCAAGAATTACAGCACATGGGCCAATTCCTGTGTTTATTGGTAAATTACCAGATACAATTAAAGGCTCATTACAAAATGTAAAAGCCTTTGAACAGTTATTAGTGGATGCAATTTATGAAAGAAATCTTGAAAAAGCCAAGTTAGCATTGCAGATAAATCCTTTTACCACATCAATTAAAAAAGCATCTTTAACTTTTGATGAATTGGTAAAAGCACATAGAAAGTATTTAGATTATTATTTTAAGGAGTCTTAATGAAATTATATAAATATCAAACAAAAGAACCTGTTTTTTATTTTAATACAAAAAAACAAGTTAAAATACCTAATATTTATAATGAAAAACCTATTAGGGGAATGTGGGTATCGAATGTAAATAATATTGATTTACCTACTACTGAAGACATTGATAATTATCGCATTAAAGTAATTGAAATGTTAGATACAGCTAAGTCTTTTAATATTAATACTATCTTTTTTCAAGTAAGGACTACAAATGATGCCTTTTATAGTTCTAAGTTAAATCCCTATAGTAGGTATTTAACAGGAAAAGAAGGAAAAAAACCTCCATTTGATGTTTTTAAATGGATAATCTCTGAAGCTAAAAAGCGTAATATTGAAATTCATGCTTGGTGTAATCCTTATAGAATTAGTGCTGATAGTAATTTATCTATCGAAGAATATCTAAAAACCTGTGATGATTTAAACTTTGCAAAGCGTCATCCTGAATATATTGTTTTAGATACTAAAGGAAAACTAATCTTAAATCCAGCTATTAAAGAAGTTAGACAGTTTATAATTGAATCTATGAAAGAAATTGTTGAAAACTATGAGGTTGCAGGTATACATTTTGATGATTATTTTTATCCTTATAGTGGATTAGATTTAAATAGAGATGATTCTGAACAATTTAAAAAACAATCTTTAAATATTGACGATTTTAGAAGAGAAAACGTCAATATATTGATTAGAGATATTCATGAAGCATTAAAAGAAGTTAATCCTTCAATAGAATTTGGAATTAGTCCTTTTGGAATTTGGAAGAACAAAAAAACTTTTGAATTCGGATCTAATACTGATCCTGCATGTACTGAAAGTTATAATAGTTTATACGCTGATTCAGTTAAATGGGTTAAGGAAGGATATATAGATTATATCGTTCCTCAGATTTATTGGGACTTTGAACATAGAATAGCTCCATTTGCGGATATCTGTGATTTTTGGGTAGAAGTATGTAAGGATACATCTGTTAAACTTTATATAGGACATGGAGCTTATAGACTCGGTAAAGATGGTGGGTTTTTAAATAAATATGAAATTGTTAATCAAGTAAAATACGCTAATCAATTTGACGTAGTCAAGGGCAATATATTTTTTACTTATAAGAATTTTATTGAAAAATTAGAGGCTTATCCTGGAATGTGTGAATTAAAAAAATTACTTAATGGGAGAAATTAGATATGAAGAAAATTAAATTATATATATTAATCGCTTTTTTGATTATTTTAAGTGGATTATTATTAAATAATGTAAATGGGTATACATCGCTTGTACCTCTTGTAAGAGATGGAAGTTATGTTTATCATTATTCATCTTCTGAAAAAGTAATGATTCCTGATTCTTATGATGAGCATGATACAGAATTTAGAGGTGCTTGGGTAGCTACAGTCTATAATTTGGATATTGCAAAATATACTAGTGAAACTCAATATAAAGCGGCTTTTATTAGTTTAATAGATGAATTAAAAGCTAATCATATGAATGCGATGCTTTTCCAAGTTCGCCCTTTAAACGATGCTTTTTATGAAAGTGACTACGCACCTTGGAGTCGTTACCTAATGGGAAGTGAAGGTTCGAATCCTGGATGGGATGTTTTAGCTTGGATGATAGATGAATGTCATGCGAATGGCATTGAGTTTCATGCTTGGATGAATCCTTATAGAGTAGCTAACACAACGAGTTCAAAAACAACTTATTTAGCTACTTTGGCTTCTAATAATTTTGCAAAACAAAACCCTAATTTAGTCATTGAAGGTGATATTGATTCACATGATAGAACTCCTTTAATTTTAAATCCAGGAGAACCAGAAGTTAAAGAATATATTCGCAATGTAGTAAAAGAATTGATAAATAATTATGATGTCGACGGTATTCATTTTGATGATTACTTTTATCCATATAGTGGAATTTCAAGTGATAACGCAACCTATGATTTATATAAATTACCAGGACAAACTATAGAAGATTGGCGCAGAGAAAATGTCAATGATGTTGTTCGTGGTGTTAAAGAAGATATAGATGCTTATAATGAATTATCTGGAAATTCTGTTAAATTTGGTATTAGTCCATTCGGTATTTGGGGAAGTGGTATTGAAGGGTATTCTAGAACTTTAGATGGTGGAAGTAACACTAGTCCTTATAACACATCCTCATATCTTGATCAATACGCTGATAGTAAGAAATGGGTTCTAGAAGGTTGGCTTGATTATATTTGTCCTCAAGTTTATTTTCCTTTCACGCATTCCACTGCACCGTACGCTGATGTAGTTGATTGGTGGGTTAATATTTCAAGAGGAACAGGTGTTGATGTATATATTGGACACGCTGTTTCTTCAGCTGCTATATATAATTGGGAAGGAACTGAAATAGCTGATCAACTAAAATATGACTTGCAACATCCTGAAATTAAAGGAGAGGTAATGTACCGCCTTGGATACTTGGATGATTCTCATATGCAATATGTTGTCGATAATTATTGGACCGAGACTCCAACAAATATTTATGAAGCTAATATACCATTTATTACAGTTACTGTAGATGGCGAGATGAGTGATGATATTTATATCAGTGATGTTTTAATGACACTTTCTTCAAGTGATACTATATATTATCAATTAGATGATTCTGATTGGACACTTTACATTTCACCTATCAATATAACTGGCTCTGGAGCGCATATTGTCTATATGAAAACTGTAGATGATTTTGGGGTTGAGAGCTCTGTTTCTTCATATAATGTCCCAATTCAATATTTAAATCCTGATATTCCAACTATTGAAATAAGTAATGATAAAATTAGAGAAAATTATCTAATAAAAACAGAAATTACAGTCAATTCTACTAGCGAAGATATCTACGTCGCAATTAATCACGGTAGTGTTGGCGAATTTAATCTTTATACAGGTCCAATTACTTTAACTGAT
>NBLG01000026.1 GCA_002084435.1 Tenericutes bacterium 4572_104 | reverse complement strand
TTGTTCTAGTTGTGAAAAAGGCCAGGTATTTAACTTTCGATTTAGATCTTTCGACCAACTTTTAGTTCTTTTTCTAATATATTTTAGATCTTCAAGAACTATAATTGAATTACTTTGTAATGAGTTAACTATTTCTTTAGAAATACAATGGTTTACATCTCTTCTAAAACGGTTCTCCTTTTTAGATAATCTTTTAAGGTGTCTTTTAGCAGATTTAGAACCACAACTTTGTAATTTTCCTCGTAAGTAGTTATACTTATTACAAACTCTTTGAACTTTATCTCCTTTATAGAATTTATTATTTGAGGAAACAGCTATATTAATAATTCCTCTATCAACTCCAATAATATATGGAATATCAACAGGTTGAGGATCTTCTATTTCTTTGTTGAAGGTTATATTTAAAAATACTTGATTTCTTCTAATAAATAGATCAGCAGATCCTCTTCTCCATGTTATATATTGTTGAAAATATTCTGGGATATTAATTTCATATTTCTTTCTTCCATCAACAGTTAGAATAGAAATTAGGTTTTTGTTGAACCAAATATTAAAAGAATTCTTGTCTAAACGAATAGAACATAATTTTGAAGAAGGTTTTCGAACTTTCTTGTTCTTTCGTTTTCTTCTTAAACATATTTTAAGAGTTTCTGAAGCTTTCATTCTAGAAGAAATTGCTAGTTGAGATGGAAGAAATTGTTTAGTTGTTTGATAAGTTTTATGATGTAATGACACTTGATTGAAATCATTATCATTCCAACCAGTTGTACAAACATAATTATAGGAGTCAGTGTAATTTTTAAACGTAGGAAGTAGATCTGAAATAGGAACATCTAATTTCAATTTAACAGTTCTTATTAGTTTCAATTCAAATCTATCTCCTAAAATATTTCATTTATTTATATATTTGTTCTCAAAATTTTTAAAGAAGGAGGTGGGTTGAGTTCCTCCTCTCAACCATTCTTATGAAAATATCAAAATTATCAAAAGAGGAAGTTGAAAGATTGCAAAAAGAAGGAAAATTAAGGCAAATTCATTTTTATCCAGTTGAAGATGTTCTAAAACCACGTGGTTCTATGGAAAAAGAGTCAGTTGGAATGTACCTTCTTGAAAAATTAGAAGGAAATTTTGATCATTGGTCAGACCCAAAATATGCTGATAATCCAGATATTGGTTCTCTTTTATTTCATTTAAAATCAAATTTAGATTCAGAATGTCAAGCAGCTTGGAATATATTTTTACAAAAATTAAACAATAAACCGTCAAGAAAAAAGCATGACTAGACAAGAAGAGCTTTGTTTTTACTCAATGTAATGTGAATGATGGAACTTTTACAATCACCTAATATTACTGTCTGTAGTGCTACTATTACAGCTCTTAATAAAAAAAGTCTAAATATTAGTGATTGTTATAAAATATATACAAATTCAAAAAAAAGTAATTATTAAAAAAAGTTTCCAGAAAATTACCGACAATATATTAAGAGGTATTAAATGAAACTAGTACAAAACAAATCAGAAATTATCTGTTATGAACCATGTGTACTAAAAAATATGCATGTTATTGGGAAAGAGGTCTGTATAATACCTGAAGCAAATTCTGATTATTTGAAATTGTGCCCATGTATGTCATGTCTAGTAAAAGGAACTTGTAAATCATTTTGTAATGCTCATTTCGATTTTATCAAAAAAGGTAATAAGTTTGATTTAAAGATTAAAATTTCTGATAATTTAGTTGATAATTATTTTATAAAACATGGTATTTGGTCAAAATAAAGGAGAAATCTTATAAAGAAATCAATCATTTATACAATAATTAGGATATTTGCATTTTGTAGTTTATCATTTGTTGGACTTAGACAAACATAAAAGGAAATTAAACATAATAAGCATCATTATCAAAAGTATAAACAACCAAAATATTTTGGCCGTGGATATAGATATAAATATCGCCGGAAACGCAAGTATTATCCCAAACATTATTGGGGGGTATTAGAAATCTTGGAATATACGGGATAACTATAAAAAATATAATTGTCATATTTATAGACATGGTTGGTATCATAGGTAAGATCATTTATATTTTTCATTTCAAACTCCAGCGGAGGAAAGACCCTAGAAAGATTAATCTAACTAGGGTCTTTTTTTAGTTTAAATCTAAGTAATTTTAAGAGAATGATCAAACAGTAGACGGAAGGTAATCTATATATCTAATAACCTTCCAACCCATTTTTTTTAAAACTTCATCTCTTCTTTTGTCTTTTTCGGGATTATGCCAATATGAACCATCGTATTCAAAACATAATTTTAGTTCAGGGACAGCTATGTCAAGACAATAATCAAGAATTGGATATTCAAGTACTGCAGTGGGGTATTTTTCTTTGACCATTTTGAAAAGTTTAAGTTGAGGGGTTGAAATTTTTGGAGCTATTAACCAACCTTTTTGACCGTTTTTGACTTGTTCTTTTCGTCTCTTCTTGGCTTTTTCCGGTCCCAGAATTTCTTCGTAAGTTTTACCTTTTGTATGATGAGGATTATTTTTATAATATTGTTTAAGTTTTTTCCTATGAGTTTTTCTAATCTGCGAATCTTTCAAAGGATTTAATTCACCTTCAAAAAACTTTTTTCCGTGATCCGTTTTCATTATATTTTTATTGCCATATCGTTCTTTTATTACACCTCTTGTTTTTATATCTAATTTTTTACTAGCAAAACCGACTCCACCATATCTTTTTTCGCATGTGG
Organism: Tenericutes bacterium 4572_104; assembly: GCA_002084435.1. The sequence goes on along the minus strand of NBLG01000026.1, from coordinate 4,020 downwards.
TTAATATTTTATTATTACACTTTCTTCTTATCTTACCCCTTTTTTCTGACTCTTTTTTTGTCATTGTGGGAATATCAGGAAATTCATCTCTAACATCTTTAATTGTTTTTCTATGTAGTTTTTGTAAATGTCCCCAATGTAAAAACTGCATCTTTTTTCCACAGTATGGGCAAGAAACATATTCTACATCTTTGATATAATGTTTTATACCTTTTTGATACCTATTTTTTGGTCGTTTTATAATCATTTGTTCTAATTCCAACGAGAAAAAGACCTGGAAGGATTTCTCCAACCAGGCCTTTTTTGATCTGTTAAACCAGTGATTATTAAGTAATTGTCAATGCAGCAATACCCGCACTTCTTACCAATGCTGTCGCATAACGTGACAAGATTGTTAAGCTTGGAGAATATCCAAGTGGATACGGATGAAGTACTGCCGGCACATATGGACTGTAAAAATAAACAGCTTTTAGTTCTTCAACTGGTTTGTAAACCATCAGCATCGTTCCTTGTGTAACAACTGCAGATGTTAAGATCTTCCATTTTCCACCAGCAACTGTAGCTGAACGGTAACCTAGATCACCATCAACTGAGCTTGTGCCTGTGTAATTAAAAGTCTGTAGATCTTCAAGAATAGCAACATCAAGTGGATTCGCAGCAATTGTGTTAGCTGCCTCAATATTAGTATCTGTGTAGACCTGACCTGAAAGTTGATTCAATATAGGAATGATGTTTTCATGCCAGTATTTAGTACCCCAAGTATAACCAGCTGGTGGATTTCTTGTGAATGCTCCAGTATGAGTAGCATCATTCAATCTAGTATTTGCTGTGATAAGAGCATTAATAATTTCTCTATCAATATCTAGAGCAACTTGCTGACCAAGAATATTAACTAACTCTGCTTGCATAGAAACGTCGAATAGAGCTCTCATGTCTTGCTCCATATTGATTGTCCAGTTAGCAGAAATCTGACGATCTCTTGCGTATAGACGAATCTTTTCTACGTTCAATGTAACAGAAGGATTAATTCTATTTTCTTCTAGAGCAGTAGTTACTTGATATTTAGCAAACTTAACAACTCCAGTTGTACTAGAAATGTCAACTGTGCCATTTAAGTAATCAACTTTACCAGAAACTACGTCAGCAACACCACCAATTGATACACTAGCTGAGAAGTGACCTTCAACAGCAGGTACAATAGAAACATTAGTGTAAGTAGTTCCATCTGTTGAAACACCAGTAATCTCAAAATCTCTTTCAAGATGTGCCTCAGTTGAAGTCAATCCTGCAGTATCTAGAATATCATACGCAGTGCTAGGAACAGCAAAAGATGCAGCAACTGGAGTACCAAACGCAATACCTTGCGAAATATCAGTGGTTGTTACAGGAGCATCATATGTTGTGCCCGTAGCTGGTGCCTTAGCTGAAGTGGTAAACTGAGCTTTGATGAAAGCTTTAACTGATTCTGGCTTATCCATTGGTGAAACAGTTACTAATTCTTTAGCAACAAGTTTTGGATAAAATACACGAAGAATAGGTAGAGTTAATGTTTCATATGGATTGATCTGAAACATTGAGTTCTCTAATAGATTAATTCTTGTGTTTTCAGCTAACTGTACAAAATTAGCACGGTCTTTCTTGTTTTCAATTGATTCTGCCAAACTTGTTACATAGGTTTCAAATGCAGTATCATCTACAAGAACAGCTTTTAAGTTACCTGGTTTTGACGGGTCTACACCACTAATTTTCTTAGTAGTCTTATAGACTTCAGTCAGTAATTCCTTCATTATTTATTTCCTCCTATTTTAATTTCTTACAGGATAAGATACTCGAAATTTATATTATGTTCTATTTTTTTTTGGTATTTAGATTGAAACTTAGATAGACCTATAAATAGTTTGTTTCTAGAAACTTCAAGATTCAGACTGAAATAACTTCTTATTTGGAAAATCTTTTGTTAATCATCTCAACTGTCCTTTCTAATTGTTGATTTAGTTGTTCCTCTGGTAACTTATCTAATATTTTCAATAAAATAACAGTCTCATTTTTCATTGATCCATCATAGGCGATTCCCAACTGAAGTAACTTATTAACACGATCTAGAATATTAGAAATCTTTTTTGCCTTCCTATAGTGCACCATCATTTCTTCTATAGATTGTTTCTCATTACTTAAAGATTTTTTCTTAAGCTTTATTGCCTCTTGAAGCGAGTTAATTGAGGATTTTTTTGCTTGATAAATATCATCAAATAGAGGATAGACATTTGTTATAATCTTCTCAGCAATGGACTGTTTAGATTGGTCAATATTCTTTTTTGTTACATCAGGAATATTTGTTATAGTTATATTCATATTTCACTCCCCAATTCTTCTAATATATTTTCTTTAGTTTCTTCATTTTTTTGGTCTAAATTCTCAATTCGTTTTTTGAGGTTTAACTTTATAGACTGTGCTTCTTTTAATAAGTTATCAAATTTTTCAATTCTTATATTTAATTTGTTAATTATATTATCAGTTTCTTCAATTCTCTCTTTGAGATAAAAATTGGGATCTTCCTTACAAACTGCAAATATTCGTTCTAAAATTTGTGGTAGATTTTCTTTTTTTACTATTTTTTTAGTTTCATTTACCACTTTCACTTTTTTTCTCCTTATGACTTTTATAGATAACTTTTTTCCTCTTCTATGGCATCTTTTAGGTCGTTCAAATATTGAGTAACAAGTTGTTTATATTTATCATTTTTACAGTTTTTACTCAAATTTTGAGTATATTTAGCACTTGCCATATATCCTTTTATAGCTGCTCTTGCTTTGTATGCCATCATTTTATCTCTATATTCTTGTCCTTTAAATGGAGCTTTAACAGACTATTTTTCACCCCAGCTTTCTCTCTTTTTTCAACTGCATTTCCGTACATGCTGGCTAAGTTGACTATTTTAGTCCCACTATATGTTATAGGTTTCTCTTGCAAATGATAGAGAACTTCTTGTAAATCTAGTAATATCGTTCATACCTCTTTATATCCATTTATCAAAAAATCTAATCATTTTTGTTTCGATCAGTTTATCAAAGTATTCTGGCATAAAACAACGACCATTGAAACAAACTAAACCACTTTCACTCTCAAATAAAACATTATGTTCAAATTTCATCTCATTAAAATCAACGATTGCTGATCTATGAGATGGCATTGAGACTGCATCAAAAGCAATGATGGTTAATGGAGACTTAACTATACTATGATCAGGTCCTCGTTCTAATTCAGCTAAACCACGCATTGAGAAACCAACACCAGTTTTATCTTTAAGTAGTCCAAATAAAATTCCACCATTTGGAGTACTTGTTGTTTCCATTTCTCCAATTAGATGATTACCTTTAAAATCATAATCTCGTACAATATGTGAAACTTCCTTTAATGAGACAGTTGTTTGTCTTATACCATCAATTTGTTCATTTGCTGTTGGTAGAGGGTGATCAAGTTCTGAATAAAAAGCTCGTCTATTCATTCTTGACTTACAGTTACCCATCCCTTCTTTCAATACACTACTTGGATATAACCTATTATTTTGATTTACTTCATCAACTGATTGAATGGGGCATCTAAAAATAGCTTTTGAGGGTGTACTTTTTACAATTTTAGCCTCACTAAAAATAGATTGCTCGATAATTAAAGAACTCATAATTATTTTTCCCCCTTACCACTGAAATATTTTTTCAGTGAGCTATATACTGTATCTAAAAACTCATAAAAGACAATGATTATATCGTCAATCTTATCTTTAAATTGTGTAAAATTTGAAATAACTATTTCAAATAGACCTATAGCATTTGCAACATACTTTCTTAGTTCTAAAATTTCTGGATCTGTGGTCCTTATAAGATATGACTCTATAGATGAAAGTCTTGAAAAGATCTTTTTTAACTCATAAACTCTTCCAATTTCAGTAGAAGTCAATTTTTCCTCTGGTTCGCCCATTCCGAATCCACCCATACCAGTACCAACTTCTGCTCCCATACCAGC
>NBLG01000025.1 GCA_002084435.1 Tenericutes bacterium 4572_104 | reverse complement strand
AGGTTGATTTGTTTTTCTTCAAATATGTTATATTATTATAGAGACCAAAAAATTTGTTAGATTTACATTTTTTTTAATTAATAAAAAAAGAGGTATTATTTTAAAAAATACCTCTTTTATAATTTGTCTGTTAATTAAATATCCATATCATCTAGATGTTTTCTTAGAATATTAGCTGAATTATTAAGTTTTTCTAATTCTTCTTGATTTAATTTTAATTTAACAACGTGATGAACTCCATCTTTATTCAAAACTGCAGGTAGTCCAATATAAACATCTTTTTCTACTGCGTAAACTCCATCGTTTAAGACAGAAATTGGCAAGATACGGTTCTCGTTGTTTAAAATAGCTTGAGTAATTCTAACTAAGGCTATACCTATTGCATAATAGGTAGCTCCCTTTCTTTCAATTATTTCATAAGCTGCATTTTTTACATTATTATAAATTCTATCCATATCTTCAAATTCAATTTCATCCATATCTTCAATAACATCAAGTATTGGTTTCGCGCCAATAAATGTATTTGACCAACATACAAATTCTGAGTCACCATGTTCTCCTAAAATATAGGCATGAACATTGCGAACTGATATATTAATTAATGAAGAAATTTCATAACGCAATCTAGCTGTATCTAAAGATGTACCAGAACCTATTACTCTACTAGATGGTAATTTTGATTCTTTCCATACTACGTAAGCTAAAATATCTACTGGATTAGTCGCAACTAAGAAAATACCATCAAATCCTGATTTCATAACTTCTTTTACAACTGATTTCATAATTTTAGCGTTTCTATTAAGTAAATGCAGTCTAGACTCTCCCTCTTTTTGATTTACCCCAGCAGTTATAACTACTAAATTAGCATCTTTACAGTCAGAATACTCTCCAGCATAAATTTTCATTTTTCTTGGAGAAAAAGCTAATCCATGGTTTAAATCCATAGATTCTCCTACAGCCTTGTTTTTGTTTATGTCTATTAAAACAAGTTCTTCTACTACGCCTTGGTTAACTAATGAATAAGCATAACTCATACCAACAAGACCTGTACCTATAATTACTACTTTACTTGATTGCATATTTACCACTCCCTTCTCTTATATTGTAACAGATAATAATTAAATACCAAAACGATATATATTAAAAAACCACAACTAAGTCTAGTTGTGGTTATTCTTCTTTATGTAAAACATAGATTGTGCGCTCAGGCATTTCTTTTTTATCTATTTGAGTAAACCCTACTTTTTTAAATATGCGTTCATATTCTTTAAAATCATGAGTAACTTCGTAGATAACAGATTCTTCTATTTCATCATCAACTTCAACCTTAATTGTATGAATTATACTGTGTTCTTTATCTCCTTTATGTGATTCCCAAGAAAAATGAAATTCTTCATCGACTTCCTTATATCCATCCAATGCATCTATATATTCAGCGCTTAAAACATCAAAGATGAAAATACCATTAGGTTTAAGTGAATTATAGATATTAGTGAATCCAAACTCTACATCTTCTAAATCAGTTAAATGATTTATTACATCCATAGCGGCAATAATATTATCAAATAAGAAATCAATGGGATCTAATAAATCATACAATGCAATTTCTAAATCAACGTTTTCTTCTTTAGCTCTTAAATTTACAATTTGTAACATCTCTTCTGATAGGTCTGTAGCTACAACTTTATATCCTGCTTTTGCAAGGTCAATAGATAGAGTTCCAGTTCCGCAACCAATATCTAAAACACTTCCAAAAGAAGTGTATTCATTAATTAATTTGATATATTCTTCATAAACATCTGTATCTATAAATGAATCATAAAAAGTAGCTAGTAAATCATATTCCATATTAATCCTCTAAGTCTATAGATATAGTCTTTCTTTCATAAAATATTTTTTCTATCTGATAGAATTCTCTATCTTCTTTATGCATTACATGAATAATAATTGAATGCAAATCAATTAAAATCCACCGTTTTGATTCCCAACCTTCAATATGGAAATCTAAATCATTAGGTAACACTTGTTTTATATGATTAATCGCAGCGTTTACTTGTCGTTCATTAGTTGCGCTCGAGATTATTTGATAATCATAATAAGGAGAATATCCCCTAAAATCATAGATAATAATATCTTGAAGCTTTAAGTCTTTTAATGCTTTATATACTTTTTTTAGAATGAGATCCATTCAATTCCTCCAATTTTTCTTGATAATATTTAATCGCTTCTTCTGTAAGGGGTGAAAACTCTTGTTTATTATTTAATAAATATTCCTTTGTGGCTAACATAATATTTAATACAGCTTCATCCAAATTTTTATAAGCCAATGTCTTAAATCTATCTATATCAAAGCTTCTTCCTTCTTCGATATAATCACTTACAAAAATAATTTTTTCTAGTTTTGACATTTTTGGTCTTCCAGTACAATGATACTTAATTGCGTTTAAAATATCTTTATTTTTTATTTTAAACTCTTTTTCCGCTAGTATTTTAGCCGTAAATGCGTGTAGACAAGCGATTGGTATTTCTGGCTTTAGATTACCTAATAATTTTATGTTTTCTTCATCACTTAAGTATTTAGTAGCGTCATGTAAATAAGAAGCCACAATAACACTAGATAAATCTTCATCATATAACTTAGCTAATGTAATTGCGACTTTTTTAACATTATAAATATGAGTTAATCTATGATAATCCTTTTGGAAATGTTTTTCAAGATACTTTTCAATATCTTTAATTAAGAATTCAAACATCATATAATTGCTAACCTAGTATAAACTCCAACTACAAATGGTGCGTAAGCCCTAATATGGAATGGAGCTCTTAATGTAATGAATCCAAGGCCTGAAAAAACTATATCGTATTTTTGATTGTCTCGAATACGAAATTCATGATATACCCATTTAGGCACATCTTCATCAGGTGAAAAAGGTGGGCTTAATAAGGTATATAGTTTCTCGTGATATAATTCATCTGCTTTTGTGGTTTTTGTTCTATGGATATTTAATGTATTAGCGAAATATGTAATAACACTTATCTTATCTCCAGTTTCTCCACTTATAATATCAAGTCTAGCTAAACCTCCAAAGAATAAGGTTTGTCCTTCATATAATTGAAATACCAATGGTTTAATCTCTTTTTTTGGAACTGTTAATTTATATGAAGACCTAGTTAAATAATGCATATATTGATGTTTATTGATAACACCTGGAGTGTCATAGATAATACTTCCATCTAAAAGTGGGAATCCAATTAAACCGATTGTGGTTTGCGGTGATGTAGAAACTGTTAATACATCAGCTGGTTCACCTAGATAACGTTTTAATATTTGGTTAACGAGTTTTGATTTCCCAACATTCGAACACCCAACAATATATACGTTTCTATGACCTTTGTATTTATTAATCATATCCATTAATAAATCAAAATTATCTCCATATTTTGCAGAAACAAGGATAGAATTAAGTACTGTAAATCCTTGTCTAGCTAACATAATCTTTAACCAGTTTAGGATTTTCTTTGGTTTAACGTTTTTAGGTAATAAATCCATTTTATTACCAACTAAAATTACATCTTCGTTTCCAGTTAAAGTTTTTATTGCAGGGACAAAAGAACCGGAAAAATCGAATATATCAACGATTTTAACGATCAAAGCATCTTCTTCTTTAATTTTATCAATTACTTTTAAATAATCGGTATTTGATACGGTATATGGATAAACCTCATTATAATGGCGAATTCTAAAACATCTTTGACAAATCATGTTATTAGGTTTAAAAGATTCTAACATGCTTTCACTAATATAACCTGGTTTTGTTTTATCTGTTGTTTGAATCAACGCTCCGCAACCCTTGCAATAGATTTCTTTCATCTTCTACCTCTTCTCGTCAAGTTTCATTTTGAAATAGAAATCCGGATCTGTTCTCCGTAATCTATCAAGTATCCTCTTTTCTAAATATTTACTAAACTTAGTAAACCATTTCTCTCCATGTCTTTTTAAAGTGTCAACGACAATTACTTTAAAATTCATTCGCTTTCCACCTAAAACATCTGTCATAAATTGATCTCCAATTAAACAAACAGTGTTAGGATCGGGGTAATTTGCATAATGAATTGCCCGTTTAAACCCTAATCTAAAGGGTTTTCTGGCGCTATAAACATATCTTACTCCAACTTGTTTTGCGAATGATTTTACTCTACCCTTTTGATTATTAGAAATTATGTATACATCAAAGCCAAGTTGTTTTAAATCTTTAAATAAAGAATCAATCTTTTTAGTGGGATCATCTTCATCATATGGTATTAATGTATTGTCTAAATCAAGCATTATAATGCGAATATTATCTTCTAAAAGTTTTTTGAAGTTAATATCATAGACTGTTTTTTGATAATCATCAGGATAAAAATATTTCCTTTTAAAAAATAATTCAAGCATATTTCTTCTCCAAATACTAATATAATTATATCTAAAAATGTTACATTTGTCTATTTTTTTGAAGGTGAAATTAATTCATGGTTAGAATTAAAAATACAAGTAGTTTAATAAAATAGCTATATGTAACATAACTTATTGATTATATTATATCATTTTTATATAGTATTATAAATGTTATTTTTGTGAGAATATTTATCGACTAACCTTTTATAATATTATATTGTCAATATATTAATAATAATATTTTTATCTTATTTAATTTCTTTTTGTATTTATTGGTTTTATTAGGCAATGTTTTTTAAAACCGATTAAATCCGTGCGCCCTTCTTTTATTAAAGCTTCATGAACTAAATAATAGTTTTTAGGGTTGCGATATTGAATTAATGCTCTTTGCATTGCTTTTTCATGCTTAGTTCTAGCTACATATATAGGTTCCATAGTTCTAGGATCTAATCCTGTATAATACATGGTTGTGGCTAAAGTAAGTGGCGTAGGATAAAAATCTTGAACCTGTCTTGGATTATAATTCATGTCTCTTACATATTCGGCCAAAATAATCGCATCTTTTAATGTGGAACCAGGATGAGAACTCATTAAATAAGGAACTAAAAACTGATTTTTATTTAGTTTTTTGTTTAATTCATAATAGCGTTTAACAAATTTATCATATAATTCTCTTCTCGGTTTCCCCATAACCTTTAAAACATTAGGGCTTACATGTTCTGGGGCAACTTTTAATTGTCCAGAAACATGGTATTTTACTAGTTCTTCGAAAAACTCAGTGTTTTTATCATACATCAAATAATCATAACGAATCCCTGAACGAATAAAGACTTTTTTTACATTATCTAATTTTCTTAGCGTTCTCAGTACATCTAAGTACTCTTTATGCGATACTTCCAAATTAGAACAAGGTTTATATCCTATACAAGCTTTATTAACACATACACCATATTTAACTTGTTTTTGACATGCTATTTGATAAAAATTAGCTGTTGGTCCTCCAACATCGTGAATATATCCCTTAAAATCTTTACTTGAAATTATCTGTTTGGCTTCTTTTACAATTGACTCTTTAGAACGAGATTGAATAACACGTCCTTGATGTGTAGTCAAAGCGCAAAAACTACAGCCGCCGAAACAACCTCTATTTGCGACAATAGAAAATTTAACTTCATCCATCGCATAAATATGGCCTTGTTTTTCTAATAACGGATGTGGTTCTCTCATAAAAGGCAAGTTATATACTTCATCCATTTCTAACCTTGTTAGCGGCCTCATCGGTGGATTTTGAATGACATATATATCATCGTATTTTTCTACTAGAGGTTTAGCTAGGATAGAATCAGTATTATTATACTGAATAATAAATGATTTAGCGTATGTTTTTTTATCTCGAGTTATTTCTTTAAATTCTGGTAAAATTATAGCATCATCAGGTATAAAGCTCTTGTCTTGCGTTTTAACTACAGTACCTGAAACATAGGTTAGATATTTTAAATCGAGACCTGATTTTATAGCTTCAGCTATTTCAATAATAGCTAGTTCTCCCATTCCATAAACTAAAATGTCTGCCTTAGACTCTAACAAGATACTTTGTTTAACTGAATCGCTCCAATAATCATAATGTCCTAAACGCCTGAGTGAGCTTTCGATTCCACCTAGAATAATATTGCCAGATGGGTCTAATTTTCTTACAGTATTTGAATACTTGATAACGGCTCTATCTGGACGTTTACCCATTATTCCGCCTGGGGTGTAATAATCCTTCCTTCTTCGCCTTTTGTTAACTGTATAATGGTTGACCATGGAATCTATATTGCCAGAGCTAATTAACCAACCAAGTTTGGGAATACCAAATTCCAGAAATTCTTCAGGGTTTGAAATATTAGGTTGGCTTAGAATGCAAACGGTAAAGCCATGTCGTTCAAGAATTCTTGAAATTATTGCTATGCCAAAAGAAGGATGATCGCAATAAGCATCACCACTTACAAAAACAAAGTCAGGTTGACTGATATTCTGTTCTTTCATTTCTAGACGTGTAATCGGTAGAAATGGCATTAAATCACATACTTTCTTGTTAATTCTTGTAATTCTTTTTTAATTATTTTATATTGAGGAACCAATTTATTCATATAATAATAAAACTCTTCTTGATGATTATGCACTTCAAGATGTATCAGTTCATGAATTAAAATTGTTTTTAAATATTTTTCTTTAAAACGAGCTAATAAAGTATTTAATTTAATAATTCGTTTTTTAGGAATACAACTACCATATCGGCTTTTCATTAACTGAGTTTTATAACTTACATTATCTACTATATTATAATTGTTCTTCTTTTGATTTAAAACATATTTAATCTTATATCTAACTCCAAATATATCCATTTCATCTTTTAAGTACAGTGGTTGTTTTTGTTCAAGTATAGAAATATGTTTTAATATCTTTTGTTTGTTTTTCAAAATAAATCCCTCTATATTACTTGAAGATGTTCTATATGGACAAGTAATATATATACTCTTATCAGGTTTCACTCTCAAATAGATATGTTTAATTTTTTTGTAAAAAACTTGATAATAAAGAATCTTATTATCAAGTATAATTTTATTCATTTAAGCCCTCTAAAAATTGGAAAACAAAATGCGTTGTTTTATCAGCCACTTCTTGAGAAATATCCTTATAAATTTTACTTTGTTTAACTGTATCCAAAACATCAGAGATTCCTCGTATAGAAATAAAGGGTATATTAAATTTGTGCGCTGTCAAGGCAATTGCCATTCCCTCCATCTCAACTCCTAAGATGTTATCAACATTACGCATTATTTTTCTTAATTCTTTTTTTCTTGTTAGAAATTTGTCTCCTGATACAAGATTTCCTACTAAACATTTGTATCCTAACTTAACACAGATTTCTTTACCTTTTTCTAATAAGAATTCATCTATTTTTACGATTAAAGGGTCATCCCCCATTTTTCCATAAGGTATATCATCAATATCTGTTAAGGAAACATCAAAATAACTTATTCCTTCAGCTAATATAATATCTCCAGTTTTTACTGGATTTAAGCCTCCAGCTACTCCTGTATTTAAAATCATCCTTATATTATAATTTAAAATCATTGTAGTAGCTGTAATAGCTGCGTTAACTTTTCCAATTCCAGATTTTGCGATACATACTTTATGACCTTTTAAAGTTCCTATATAGAAAGTTTTATCTCCAAATATCTCTGTTTTCTCAATTGTCATTTCTTGAAAAAACAATAATAATTCTTTATCTATAGCTCCTATAATACCTATCATATCAATCGCCCCATAATTATTTGAAATCGACAATTTCTACTGTAATTTCTTGTCTGCTTTCAGTTTTATATGTAACGACCTTACCTTTTCTTTTCCCTATTAAAGCTTTACCAAGTGGTGATTCATTTGATATTTTACCGAGAAAAGGATTAGCTTCCAAGTTTCCTACTATAGTGTATTCTTTATTTTCCATTATTTTTTTACCATCTTTTATGATGTTTACAATTACAGTTTTACCAATACTTACTATTTTTGAGCGACTATTTTCTTTAATAATCTCTGAATGTTTTAAGATGTTCTCTATTTCTTTAATACGGCTTTCTATTCTAGCTTGTTCTTCTCTTGCGGCATCATAATCAGCGTTTTCAGATAAATCGCCCTGAGATCTCGCTTCTTTTAAAGCTTCAAGGTTTTCTATGCGTTTTACGCCTTTTAATTCTTCTAATTCTTGTTTTAATTGTTCATATCCTGCTTCTGTTAATTGATAGTTATTTTCCATAATCATTCTCCTTAAAAAATGTAATTTATTATATCATATATTATCGATTTAAGATAGTAATAATTTTAGCGTTAATTAAATCTACTGCGACGTCATGTGAGTAATCGTTAGGGATAATTATATCCGCATATCTTTTTGTTGGTTTAACAAATGCATAATGCATTGGTTTAACGGTTGTTAGATACTGTTCAATAACTGAATCTATAGTTCTTCCACGCTCTTCAGTATCTCTTTTTAAGCGGCGAATAAACCTTATATCTTCATCAGCTTCAACGTAAAGTTTGATATCAGCTAATTCACGAATTCTTTCATCTTCCAAGACTAGAATTCCTTCAATAATTATTATTTTTGAAGGATATATTGTTTCTGTTTTCTTCGCTCTATTTAACTCTACAAAATCATAGGTTGGTTTTTCTATAGGATGTCCATCAATAAGTTGTTTAAGATGGTTAATAAACAAATCATTATCCAAAGCAAAAGGATGGTCATAATTAACCTTTTTTCTCTCTTCCATACTCATGTCAGATTGATCCTTATAATAATCATCATGCCTAATCACTGCTATTTTATAATTTTGTAAGTGATCCAAGATACTGTTTACTACTGTTGTTTTTCCTGAAGATGAACCTCCTGATACTGCAATTAATACTGGCTTATTCATTTTACCCTCCTAATCATATCATATGGTTTTACTTCTTTTTCCATATTAATATATAATTTTTGTAATGGATGTCTTGCGACTTCAATTGAATTCATCTCTTCATCAAATAAATTCTCTATTGTTGTATGAATAAATGTTTTATTTGGAGATACAACTTCTATTTTATCTCCAATTTTAAAATAATTTCTCTGTTCAATAAAAGCGAGTTTTTTTGAAGAATCATACCCCTTCACAATCCCTATGAATTCTTGTGTAGGTTTT
>NBLG01000024.1 GCA_002084435.1 Tenericutes bacterium 4572_104 | reverse complement strand
TCAAATTCACAATAGGTACAAATAGCTTTTTTCATTTTTTTATTTGTTGTTAAATCAGCTGTTATTTGTTGATAGAACTCCATCTGAGGAGTAGTTAACCATTTATATTCGCTTCTTTTTGAACGCTTTCCGCATTGCTTGCATCTTTTATATCTAGCCATTTTAAACCTCTCTATTTTTGATTAGAATCCTGAAATATGGACTTATTTTGACTCTTTCTTCTGTTAAAATCCACAAATTCATGATTCTCCTATTATAATTATAAATATTCTTAAAAATTAAATAATTTGGGTTGCAATAATTTAGGTTGAATATAATTAGTTATTAGTACCTCTAAACTTCCATTTTTTTCTCTTATTTTAGTGTGATAATTAGAGTTTGAATAGTTTTTCTTTAAATAATTTAAATTAAAATTATTATTATTTAACCATTCCTTTAATATTATGTTTTCTTTTCCTTTATGATATATAACATTTGATAATGCAAATCTAATTCCATTTTCATCTAAAGATCTTAATAAATCCAACAACTCTATTTCTTCTTTCTCACTCCACCCCTTAAACCCTCGTTTTCCATCATTATATGAACCTGTTGTTATTAAATATGGAGGATCACAATAAACAAAATCATTTTTTGTTAATTCTGAAAAATTAAAAGTTTCAAAACTTAAATTTTGAAACTCAATATTTTTACTTTTTAACTCTAAAATAAACTTCTTTAAATTCAATTTCATTGAATTATTAAAACTGCTCCTATTTCTTCCAAATGGATTATTAAATTTATGATTGTTATTAAACCTTATTTGGTGATTAAAAGAATATGCAACAAGAATAAATAAATCTAATGAATATTTTGTTGAATTATAATAATCTCTAAATTTTTTATATCCTTCTTCATTTGTTTTTGATAAATTATATTTTTTTATCATTTTTTCAATATAATGAATTGTATATTCAATATCTTTACTTTGTAATTCTTTAAATAAATCAATTAAATATGTAAGATTATCATTAAAAATAATATTTTTAGCATTTATATTTATTCCAATATTTCCACCACCAGAAAATAAATCTACAAAAGTATTAATATCTTTAGGAAATAAAGGAAGAATCTGTTCTAATAATTTATATTTTCCACCAATATAATTTAATGGTGATTTTATTTTTTTCATAATTTATCTCTATATTTAAAAATCATTTAAAATCTATATTATTTTCTCTAAGATATTTTTTTAATAAAGCATGTACAACACTTCCCATCCCACCTTTTTGATTTGCTATTGATATTATCACTTTTTTTACTTTATTCTTCATGTCCACCACCAAATTAACTTAAATCATTGTATCTGAAAAAATTTAATTAATCAAGATAAATATAAATTTTATCTCATGAGATAAAAAAACTATAAAAAAGCATCTGTAAAAATTTCTATAAAAAATTTCTGTAAAAATCAAATAAAAACATATAATAGTCAATATTGACTATTATTTAACTTTAAACAGGAGGCTTTATGGCTCAACTTCACGGTTCGCTTCAGATTCAAGATGGAACTATATCAATTGCTAAACTGATGTCTGATTTTTTAAATGGTTCTGACTGGAATGCTTCAGGTGGAAATAATAATGCAACGATTACTGGTTTAAGTGCTGGTGTCAATGCTAACGATGCAGTTAACTTCCAACAATTAACTGATTTAATCAATGGTAGAAAATGGAAAAATTCCGTAAGAGCTTTTGAGCAAGTAGCAAATCTAACTCTTAGTGGAACTCAAACTATTGATGGTGTTGCTTTAGCAGATGGTGATTTAATTGCTGTATTTGCTCAAACTACAACTACAGAAGATGGTGTTTATATTGTTAGAGCTGGTGCATGGGAAAGAAGTCCTGAATGGCAAGCTGGAGTAGGTTGCTCTAATTTTTCTTTCTTTGTAGAAGAAGGAATTATTCATGCAGATACTCAAAAAACTGTTACTAACAATTCTACAAGTGATATTATTGGTACTGATGATTTAACTGTGGTACAGACGGGTGGTGCTGGAACAATAACTGCCAGTAATGGTGTATTATTGAACGGCAATAATATTGAACTTGGTGGAAGTCTTACTAGAACAACTGACATAGACTTGGATGGTAACATAATTAGGGTTTATGATGGTAATATTGGTAGTTCTGCAAAACCGATGTTACTCTTAGCTTCTGATGGAGCTACAACAGGTGATTGGCGAGTTGGTGGTTCAATGATGGATGACTCCGCTTACATAAGAGGAACATCAGAGAGTGGACCTGTAATGGATTTAGGTCTTGAAAACAGTTCAGGGGATTTCTTAAGAATTGATTTTAGAAACACTGGTACAGCCATAAGTTCTGGAATTATTATTGAAGATGATTTATATTCTATGGGTATGTCTTATACTGCTGATTATAGTGTTGCTGGAATTAATAGCAAGGGTAATAGATGGATTCCTGATGCTGGTTGGGTTAATGCTCAAATCACAAATGCTGGTATTGTTGCAGGAGCTGGCTTAGTTAACAATACAGGTACTTTCAATATTGTGGCAACTGATTTATCATTAATAGTTAATGCCGATGATATGCAAGTTAATATCGGAAATACAAATGGTACTTCTTTAGAATTAACAGCATCTGGTGTAGAATTAGCATCTATTATTACTGGTGCAAGAGCTTTTACAACTGGTGATGCTGCTTTCAGTGTTGATGCTGGTACTGCTGCTGTTTCATTAACAGGAACAAATATTATTTTTGATGGTGGAAGTGCAAACAGTGTTACTTTAACAAATCAACCTACTGGAACAACTGCTTTAGCTGTTGCAACTACTAGTTATGTGGATTCAGCTGTAAGTTCTGGTTATGTATTTACAGGTGGTTTAACTGCTACTGGTTCAAATCCAATTAGTGTAAGTCTTGGTGGGAACCTTAATACTGGTACAACTACTCTAGGTTTAGGTAATGACCGTTTCTTTGACATGATAGGAAATCTATCTAGTACATCTCAAGGTAGAGTAAGAATGGAAATTAATCAAACTAGTTCTAATAGCTATTCTCGTATAGAAGTTACAGATACTGGTGCAAGAGTGCGTTCATCAGATAATAATTCTGGTACAGGTTTTGAAGCATATTTTGAAACAGGTATGGGTTCTGCATCTATGGTATATAGAGATGAGGGGACTGGCTTTAGAAAATCTTTCAATAGTAATTTTTATGTATTAGATCAAGTAGACAGTAGAGGATTAGTATATGCTGCTGATTACAGTGCTAATTATACACTTCGTTCTCTTGTTGATAGAGAATATGTTGATAATGCTATTAGTGGCGGTGGTGAATCTATTGACCAAGCTATGACAGTAGCAGGAGCTACAGCTACTTTGACAAGTGCACCTACTACAGGAATGACAAAACAGAAGGTGTACTTGAACGGTCAAAGATTAACAGTAACAACTGATTACACAGTAACAAATGCTACAACTGGTCAAATAACAGAAGCAGGTACTACTACCTTTGCTGGACAAACAGTTACTTGTGATTATATTGATGCTTAATAAATAATTCTTGACAAAATGTTTTTTATCCATATAATTTAGTTATGGAGTAATCCTAGGGGTGGTGCTAGCTACCACCCCATTTGCTTTAACAAGTAGATAAAATAAAAAAATGAGGCAAATAAAAAAAATAAGCTAGGAGTTCTATCATGAGTAAAAAATTAACAACAAAAGAATTTATAGAAAAAGCTATAATAAAGCATGGAGATAGATATGATTATTCCTTGGTAGATTATAAAGGAAATAAGATTAAAGTTAAAATAACATGTAAAGAACATGGAGTTTTTGAACAAGCTCCAGATTCTCATTTGAGAGGTCAGGGGTGTCCAGTATGTAGTGGAAACAAAAAATTAACAACAAAAGAATTTATAGAAAAAGCTATAATAAAGCATGGAAATAGATATGATTACTCTTTAGTGGATTATAAAGGAAACAGAATTAAAGTAAAGATAATATGTAAAGAGCATGGAGTTTTTGAACAAACTCCATGCTCTCACTTACAAGGAAGTAACTGTTTAATATGTAGTGGGAATAAAAAAATAACAACAAAGGAATTTATAGAAAAAGCTATAATAAAGCATGGAAATAGATATGATTATTCTTTAGTAAATTATAAAAACACTGATAGTGAAATCAAGATAACATGTAAGGAGCATGGAGTTTTTGAACAAACTCCATATTCTCATTTAAGGGGTGGAAATTGTTCAAGATGTAGTGGAACTAAAAAATTAACAACAGAAGAATTTATAGAAAAAGCTATAATAAAGCATGGAAATAGATATGATTATTCTTTAGTAGATTATAAAGGAAATAAGATTAAAGTTAAAATAATATGTAAGGAGCATGGAGTTTTTGAACAAATTCCTTATTCTCATTTAAATAGTGGAGGATGTTCAAAATGTAGTGGGAATAAAAAATTAACAACAGAAGAATTTATAGAAAAAGCTATAATAAAGCATGAAAATAAATATGATTATTCCTTGGTAGATTATAAAGGAAGTGCAGTTGAAGTAAAAATGGTATGTAAAGAACATGGGGTTTTTGAACAAACTCCATCTTCTCATTTAGGGGGCGGAAATTGTCCAAGATGTAGTGGTTATAGAAAAACAAGTGAAGATATTATTAAAGAATTTAAACAAGTTCATGGAGATAGATATGATTACTCTTTAGTGGATTATAAAGGAAATAGAATTAAAGTAAAGATAATATGTGAAAAGCATGGGGTTTTTGAACAAAGAGTTTCAGCTCATTTAAGAGGATATAACTGTTTAAAGTGCAGAGGGTATCACAAAACAAATGAAGAAGTTATTAAAGAGTTTAATCATGTTCATGATAATAAATATGATTATTCTTTAGTAGATTATAAAAAAAGTGCAGTTAAAGTGAAAATAGAATGTGAAAAGCATGGAGTCTTTGAGCAAAAGCCAAATGATCATCTTTATGGTTATGGTTGTCCTAAATGCAATCATTCAATATCCAAAAGAGAACAAGAATTAGCAAAATGGATTAAAGAATATGTTTTTATGAGAAAAGTTGTGACAAATAAAAGATTTTATTATGATGAAGAAAATAAAAGAAAGTTTTATGAATTAGATATTTTTATTCCTAGTTTAAATTTAGCCATAGAATATAATGGTTTAGAATTTCATCATACTCATGGAGAAAACTATAATGGTAATAATAAATTTCATAAAGATAAATATTATCATAAGAATAAATCTAAACTCTTTCAAGAAAAATACGGAATAAGAATTATTCATTTATGGGAACATGAATGGCTTGAAAAGCCAGAAATTATTAAAAATATCTTGAAAATGCAATTAGGATTAAAAAGAAAAAGAGTTTATGCTAGAAAATGTGAAGTAAAAAAAGTTTCAAATAAAGAAATTAAGCCATTATTAAATTCTTCTCATCTTCAAGGACATGTAAATTCTACAATAAATTATGGCTTATTTTATGAAAATGAATTAGTTTCTGTTATGGGATTCTCTAAATCAACTCAAGGAAAAAATGCTGAATGGGAATTGAAAAGATTTTCCAACAAACTAAATACAATAGTTATTGGAGGAGCTAAAAAGCTCCTTAAAGCTTTTGATAGAGAGTTTGATAAGCCAAGTTTAAAATCTTTCAGCATGGATAGAATATTTAGTGGAAAATTATATGAACAATTAGGTTTCAAATTAATAAAAACTTTACCACCTGCATATTTTTATCATAAAGGTTATCAAATTGTTTTAAGAAGAAATGCTCAAAAGAAAAATATTCATAAAATCATTCCTTCTTATAGTTATAATAAAGATAAAACTGAAGTTCAAACTATGAATGAAAATGGATATTTTCGTGTATTTGATACTGGAATGAGTTCTTGGTTAAGATAAATTTTATCTCTACTACTTTTGCTGGTCAAACAGTTACTTGTGATTATATTGATGCTTAATCTTTATTATTATCAATATAATTTACATAATTATGTAAAAAATTATTAACATCACAGCCCATATTCCAATCCCCTGATATATATATAACATTATCACTTTCAGGAATCATACTTTTAAACATAATTTTCTCTATATCATGATCAAAGCAATTATATTCTTTCTTTGTATCAAAACCATTAAAATCTAATAAAACTACAAACCCATCCTTAATAAAATCATCAACTTCTTCTTTTATCTTATTATTTAAGTTTAAAAGTTTATCATATGTCACAAGGATTGTTTTTGTTTTTTTTAAGTTAAAAAATTTCTCAGCTGATTGTAAAAAAGTTGGATTCTTACTTTTTCTAAGATAATATACAAAATCTTTCTCTAAATCTTCTCCAGATTCATCAGGATTTCTTCTTAAATGAGTAGTATATTGATAGGATTTAAATAATAAAAGATTAGAGCTTTTCATGAATTCATTAATCAAATCAATATCTGTAATTTCTGCAATAAAAAGAAAAACATGATAAGGTAAGTGTAGTGGTAAATTATCAATACCATATAGTTTTATAAAGTCTATTATATTACGTTGATCAATATGCATTAATAATTGTATTATATCTTTTTGAGTGATAGAATTAGCTATCAATGGTATCTTTAGTAATTCTCTGATCATATTTATATCATCAAGTTTTGTTATAACATTTACTGTAGCATCTTTGTGACAGTATGAAGTAATTCTTACATCACTAGTACTTAATTTATCAAAATCAAACATATTAAGGATTTCATGTAAGTTGTCAGTATTAGCTACCCATAGTAATAATGTACTAAACACAGAGGAAGTAAAATCATATTTTCCATACTTATATTTTTGTAAAGTAGGGTGATTGAAAAAATGTTTTATAGTGCTAAGAGGTTCGCTTTTTAGATCCTGAATAATAACAGTTAAGCTATTTACTGTTTCATTTTCATTAC
>NBLG01000023.1 GCA_002084435.1 Tenericutes bacterium 4572_104 | reverse complement strand
GAGTTGAGAAAAGATAAATTTAATAATTTTATATTTTCTTTGCAAATAGTTGTCGCTTGTATTCCTGCGGCTATAATTGGGTTGCTTTTTCAAAATAAGATTGACATTATTTTAGAAGATTATGGGACTTTAGTCGTTGGAGTAGGGCTTTTGTTAACAGGTACAGTTTTGTATATGATTAAGGATATACGAATTTTAAAAGGAAAAACAATGATAAATTGGGCTGATACTATTCTTGTTGGATTAGCACAAGGGATTATTCTTGTTGGATTAGCACAAGGGATAGCTATTTTCCCAGGCGTTTCAAGATCAGGTATGACTAGTACAACTAGCATTAAAAGAGGAATGGGAATAGATTCAGCTTTAAATTTTTCATTCTTATTATATATTCCTTTATCAATAGGGTCGCTATTTTTAATGGTTTATAAAGTAATAAGTAAAATGAACACAGAAAATTTAACTGTATTACAAAGTTTAGGTGTTCCTAGCAATATTTATTTTATATATTATTTATTAGCTTTTGTTGGAGCTGTTGTAGCTACATATTTTGCTTATCGATTAATTTTTAATATATTTAAAAGTGGAAAACTTAAATATTTTAGTTATTACTGTATAATTATCGGAATGGGATCATTATTATATTTTATGGCTTCATAGAAAGTAATATTTAGTTTGTTTTAAAGAAAAAATTATAATATAATGAATATATAAACATATTTTACAATGAACAAAAGGAGAAATTATGAATGAATTAAATCCGCAATATATAGAAGAAGAAGAGGGAATGACACTTCAGGAATTATTTAAGATTGTATGGGTAAATAAAGCCTTAATTTTTTGGGTTACTTTATGGGTTACTGTTTTTGGAATTATTTACACATATGTAATTGTTACACCTAAATATGAAGCTAACACTTCTATAATTGTAGCACTTAATGATCAAGATGAATCATCTGATCAAACTTCATTAAGTGTTTCATTAAATCTAATCGGAACTTATAAAGAGTTTTTAGAATCTAATTTAGTTTTAGAAAGCGTATTAGATGATTTAACAGACTTACCGGAAGATTATACTTTAGCTAATCTGCAAGATGATGTTTCTGTTAAATCTAGTACTAGTGTTTTAATACTTAGAATAAGTGTTACCAATGAAGACCCGGTTTTAGCCACCGAGATTGCTAATAAATTAGTTGATAATGCAATTGAGATTGCTAATGATACCGATAATGGATTTGCCTTATTACAGGATAAATTAGCTAAATTTGAAGAAGCCAAAGTTCCATTGAACCCAAGTTCTCCTAATAAATTATTAAATATAGTAATTAGTATTTTACTTGGAGGTATGCTTTCTTTAGGAATTGTTTTTGTTAAAGAATTATTTAACAACAAATTCCAAAGTGCAGATGAAATGGAGAAATATTTAGGAATTAAAGTTATAGCTGCTGTACCAGGAACTTTAAAAGAAAGAAAGTTGGTGGAATAGATGGAATTTTATGAATACAGAAATGCCGTAATTGAATTTCCTAATTCACCTGAAGCTGAATCATATAGAAAATTAGAATTAAATATAAGAGTATTTAATTTAGATAATCCAATTAAAGTAATTCAATCTACATCAGCTACTGCTCAAGATGGGAAAACAACTACAGCTATTAATTTAGCTGCTGTATACGCTGAAAAAGGTAAAAAAGTAATCATTTTAGATTTTGATTTAAGAAGGCCTAAAATTCATAGGGCTTTTCACAAAGCAAATGATGGAGGGTTATATGAATTTGTAGTAAATGACAAAGATGTTCATGATCTAATTATTCATGATGCATCAGGAATTGATTTATTATTAACTGGTCATAGATTAAATTACCCTCATATTGTTTTGCAATCAAAAAAAATAATGGAAATGGTCAACAAATTAAGAGATGAATATGATTATATTGTTGTAGATACCCCTCCTGTATTATCAGTTACTGATGCTTTAGTAGTTTCTAAG
The DNA here is from genome assembly GCA_002084435.1 of Tenericutes bacterium 4572_104. The sequence goes on along the minus strand of NBLG01000023.1, from coordinate 14,907 downwards.
TATGTAGATGGTGTTATTTATGTAGCTGCTTATAACCAAACAAAAAAAGACGCTGCTAAACAGGGGTTAGAACAGTTAAGAGAAAGCAAAGCCAATATAATAGGTGGTGTTCTCGCCAACATCGATGTAAGGAAAGCTCAAGGGTTATACGGATATTATTATTATTCAAATTATGATACGGAGGAATGATTTGAATGATAGACATTCATACACATATATTGCCATATGTTGATGATGGATCTTCTAACATAAATCAATCTATTGAATTAATTAAATATGAAATCAACGAGGGTGTTACAGATGTTTTTGTAACACCTCATTATTTTATGTTTAGAGGATATATATCTACATATGAAAACAATAAAAAGATATTTAATAATTTAATTCAAGAAGTAAAAAAACAAAATTTAAATATAAATCTCCATTTAGGAAATGAAATTTTTTATACTCAAGATACATTGAAATATTTAAATGAAAAGAGAATTATACCATTAGGAAATTCTAAATATGTTTTAATAGAATTTTCGCTTATAAAAGATACAGGAGATATGCCTGAAGCTATTAATAACTTAACAGCGGTTGGATATATTCCTATTATTGCTCACCCTGAACGCTATAAATATTTAACGGATATAAATGATTATCTTATGATAAAAAAAATGGGAGCTAAAATTCAAATAAATGTAGGGGCTATTCTTGGAGAATATGGAAACAAGGTTAAAAAAGGTGTTTTTAAACTAATTGAACATAATTTAGTTGATTTTGTAGCTTCAGATATCCATGATTTTCGTAAAAATGGATTAAAAAAAGGTTATGAAATAATAAAAAAGAAATTTACACAAACTGTAGCGGATAAATTATTCAATAATAGTGCAATATTTGAATAAAATTCATTCTTTTCTCACAATTTGCACATATTATAAAATTATAATTTAAGTAATTCAATATATTTATTCTTTCCCCCCTATAATAGAAATAATATATTGAATTTTTTTTGAAAGGAAATGTGATGTAATTATGAGAAATAATTATGTTTTAGTTGTTGATGATGAGTTTAGAATTAGGAGATTATTATCTGACTTTTTAAAGAGAGAAGGATATAAGGTTATTGAAGCCGCAGATGGTGAAGAAGCTTTAGATATTATTTTTGAATCAAATCAAAAGGTTGATTTGATTATTTTAGATGTAATGATGCCTAAATATGATGGTTGGTATGTACTGGAAAGAGTAAGAGATTTTTTAAATACTCCAATTATCATGTTAACAGCTAGAAGCGATGAGTATGATCAATTAAAAGGATTTAAACTTGGAGCTGATGATTACGTAACTAAACCTTTCTCACCTGGCGTTTTAATGGCGTTAATAAAAGAGTATGAATTACTTAAGTTTTTTATAGATAATAAAGGTATTGCGCTATCTAGAGATAAGATATTAAATGCAGTATGGAATTATGATTATTTTGGTGATTTACGTACAGTAGATACTCATATTAAACAATTACGTGCTAAATTAGGAAAGTATTCCTATTATATATCAACAGTAAGAAGCGTAGGATACCGATTAGATTCCGAAAATGAAATCATCAATTAGATCTAAACTTTTCTTGCTTGTATATGCTATTATTCTAACGTTTATTGCAGGTTTGATTTTATTAAATAATACTTTTTTGGAGAATTATTATATAAAAAATCGAAAAACATCTTTAATTGAAGCTTTTAGTGATGTTAAAGATGTTGATTTAAATAGCAGTAAAATGGAATATCAGTTACAAAGCATTGAAAATGAATATAGTATAAATATACAGATATATCAACAAGTAGGCGAATTTGATCCAAACTATGTTTGGACCAATTTTGATGATGTTCCAGATGTTTTTGATAGGTTATATGGTGATCAATTTGGAATTCCTAACTGGATAATCAGTAAAATTATTTATGATTTCAGTCAACAGCTTTTAGGTTCAGACTCTTCATATGCTACTGAAGTAACTTTAGCTGATAATTCAAATTATAAAGCTTATCTTATGGATATTCAGTCTGAGTTTAATCACGGTAATGAAGATACTCAAATGATTGGACTTTGTGTATCATCTAATCAAGGAAACAATAATGATATATATTATGTTTTATCTATATCTTTTCAATCAATTGCAGATAGTATACGAATATTTAATACATTTACGATTTTAGTAGGAGTTATCTTCATGGTTGTCTCTTTTATAGCAATGTATTTTATTAGTTATTCGTTCACTAATCCTGTGTTGCAAATTAATAAAATTGCGGAAGAAATTGCAAATTTAAACTTTTCTAATAGAGTTGAAATTAATACGGATGATGAGTTTGGAGATTTAGGTGATAGCATAAATCGAATGAGTTCCCAGTTAGAACAAAATATAAAAGACCTGCAAAATACGAATGATAAATTAGCTAAAGAGATTCTTTATAAAACCGAAGTAGATAACATGAGAAAAGAATTCATTGCCAACGCATCTCATGAGTTAAAAACTCCATTGTCTTTAATATTAGGATACACTGAAGCGCTTAAACTTAGTGATTTGGATGATGAAACGAAGAGTGAATATTTAAATATAATTACTGATGAAACAAACAAAATGAATAGATTAGTAATGGATCTTTTACAGTTGTCTCAACTTGAAAGTGGTAATGCAGAACTAAACTTTAAAGAATTTAATATACGCTCATTGATTGAGGATACAATTAATCTGTTTAGTCTTGTTATGAAAGAAAAAAATATAAATGTTAAAACTGAAATTCAAGATGTAATTGTTAATAGTGATTATTCACAATTACAAACTGTTTTAACTAATTTTATAAATAATGCAATTAATCATGTAGATGATAAAAAGAGTATAATAATTAGGACAAAAACAACTAAAAATAAAGCTTTAAGAGTTAGTGTTTTTAATTCTGGTGAAAAAATACCAGAAAGAGACTTAAAGCATATATGGGATAGTTTTTATAAGGTAGATAAAGCTCGAACCAGGGCTTATGGTGGACAAGGATTAGGATTATCTATTTGTCGAACAACTCTTGACAATTTAGGTTATAATTATGATGTTATTAATCACGAAGATGGGGTTGAATTTTACTTTGATATAACTAATTAAAGGGCATATGCCCTTTTTTCTTGATTTCATTGAATTTGCATAGTACATATGTTAAAATTGAATTAATCGTTGAAAGGGTGATATTAATGTTCAACACAAACTTGTATTTGAGAAAACATAAAGGTATGAAAGCTTGGCAGATGATTTTATATGATGTATTTGCTATATGGTTAACATATGGATTGGCTATAGCTACCTTAACTTTATCTGGTGCAAGTGCATTTAATCATAGAACAGCGTTAATGTTAGTCCCTATAATTACTGTTTTCAAAATTATAATTTATATTATTAGTAAAATATATCGTTTGATAATGGATAATGCCGGTTTTGATGAAGTTTTCAAGATTGCAATAATGGTTTCATTATCAAATGTATTGATTGCAGCGATTACTATTGCAATTCCTAATTTTATATTTATTCCAGAAATATATTTATTATTTACTACAGTATTTGAAGTGTTTATCATGGTAATTCCAAGAATATTAAAGCGCATTTTATCTTATTTTTCTGTTAATAAAACATATTTATCTGGTAAAAGAACCTTGTTAATTGGAGCTGGTGCTGGAGGTAAATTGGTTTTAGATGAAATCAGAAATAATCCTTCATTATTAAATAATCCAATAGCTTATGTTGATGATGATGAGACTAAAATTAGTCATATCATGTCTGGATTCCCTATTCTTGGACCTATAAAAGAAATCCCACATATTATTGATAATTATAATATAGAAGAAGTTATTATTTGTATTGCGAATATCGAAAAAAGTCGTTTTCAAGAAATAATTAAAATAGTTGCACAAAGACCGGTCACAATTAAAAGATTACCTAAGTTTAAAAGGCTTCAGAAAAACGATCCTGAAAAACTTCAAGAAGTTAATGTTGAAGATTTATTATCTAGAGATGTTGTTAAGCTTGATTCAAAAGGAATTAAGGATTTTGTATCTAAAAAGAGAATTCTAATTACAGGTGCTGGTGGATCAATCGGTTCCGAATTAGTTCGTCAAATTGTTAAATATAATCCAGAAGAATTATTATTATTTGATATTTATGAAAATAGTATATATGACTTGCAATCCGAGTTAAATCATTTGATGAAAAATAATAAAATTAAGAAGGTTAATTTTAAGATTTTAATAGGTTCTGTATATAACTATAAACGCGTAGATGAAATATTCAATTTATTTAAGCCTAATATTGTATTTCACGCAGCGGCATATAAACATGTACCTCTAATGGAAGATTCATCAAAAGAAGCCGTAAGAACGAATATTATTGGAACATTTAATGTTTGTAAGTTATCAGATATATATCATGTAGAAAAAGTTGTTTTAGTATCTTCAGATAAAGCTGTAAGACCAACTAATATTATGGGGGCTACTAAAAGATTCGCTGAATTAATAGTTCAAAGTATCAATCGTAAGTCTAAAACTAATTATTCTGCGGTTAGGTTTGGAAATGTTTTGGGAAGTAACGGGTCAGTAGTACCTTTGTTTAGAAAACAAATTGAAAATGGAGGGCCAGTTACTGTTACTCATAAGGAAATTATACGTTACTTTATGACAATACCTGAAGCAGTTGGTTTGATTTTACAATCTGGAGCTTATGCAAAGGGTGGAGAAATATTTATTTTGGATATGGGCGAGCCTGTAAAAATCTATGATTTAGCAGAAAAAATGATTATGTTATCTGGTATGAGACCTCATGTAGATATTAAGATTGAAGTTACAGGATTAAGACCTGGAGAAAAATTATATGAGGAATTATTAGTAGATAAAAATAATGGAAATATAAAAACGGATAATGAAAAAATCTATATTGAGGAAGAATTAGAGGAAGTCGCTATTGATCATGAAATATTAGATATAGCCAACAAATTTGAAGAATTATCTAATTTAGAAGTAAAGCAATTAGTTCAAGAATATATAACTTCTTATACAATTAAAAAATAATGTTAAAAAGGCATGATAAAGATTAACTTATCGTGTCTTTTTAATCTGGATATTATATAAAATTCAAAATATTTCTGTTATAATATAATAAGGTGGTGACTTATATGGGTCTTATTGTAGGAGATAAAATAAAATTAGATATACGCAAACAAGGAATTAATGGGGAAGGAATAGGATATTATAATAAAACTTTAGTATTTGTTCCAGGGGCTATTACTAAGGAAAAAATATATGCAGAAGTTGTTTTTGTAACAAACAATTACGCTATAGCTAATATCATCGATTTTATTAGAAAATCCACCAAAAGAGTTGAACCACTTTGTAAATATTATAAAGATTGTGGTGGCTGTCAGATGCAACATATTGAATACACTGAACAGTTAAAAATAAAACAAAGTATTTTAAAACAATCATTAAAGAAATATACAAATATTGATTTAAATAAAATTAAAATTGATAAAACTTTAGGAATGAATTATCCATATAAGTATCGCAATAGATCACAAATGCCGTTTAAAAACACAAATTTTGGATTGGCACTTGGATTTTACAAACCTAATACTAATAATTTTGTATATGTTGATGAATGTATTATTCATCACGATAAAATTAATTTGATTAATAAAACAGCATTGCGTATTTTACGTAAATATAAATTTAAAGCTTATGATAAACAAAACAAGGAAGGGGTTTTGTTGTTTTTGGTCACTAGGTATTTTGAACAAACGGATAGTGCATCAATCACGTTTGTGATAAAAGAATATAAAGATAAACTTAAAGAAGTAGCTAATGATTTGATAAAGGAATTATCAATTATTAAATCAGTTTCCTATACTATTAACGATCAAAAAACTAGTTTAGTTATTACTGATAGAATCAAAATGATTAATGGAAAGTCTTGGATTAATAGTAATTTCAAAGATTTTAAAATTAAAGTATCTCCAGATGCATTCCATCAATTAAATACAGTTCAAATGGGGCTTATGTATGATCATATTATTGATAATATCGAATTAAATAAGAATTCGGTTGTTTTTGATTTGTATTCTGGAATAGGCATTACTTCTCTTATATTAGCTAAACAATCTCATATGGTATATGGAATAGATTATTCTAAAGCATCTATTAAAGATGCATATGAGAATGCTAAAATTAATAAAATAGATAATGTTAAATTTATAACAGGGCATGTTGAAAAAGAAATGCCCAAACTTATCAAATTAGGAATAAAACCAAATCTAGTTATAATGGATCCTCCAAGAAAAGGCTTGGATAGATCTATTATTGAATCTATTTTAAGAATTAAGCCTAAACAGATTGTGTATATTTCATGTAATCCATCCACATTAGCTAAAAATCTTAAGGATTTATTAAAATTATATAATATTAAATCAATTAAACCAGTTGATATGTTTCCAAATACAGCTTCTGTTGAAAGCATAACAATTATGAGTTTAAAATAATTTTGTGAAGGGAAGATTATTATGATTCAAAAGAAAGATTTAATCGACAGATTAAAAGGATTAGGTATTGAAGTTATAAATGCAGCTAAAAAAGAATACCAAACAGTTATTTCTGGTACTGAAAAACAATTCAGTAAAGAAAAATTGAGAAAAAGATTTAACCAAGAAAATCCTTATAAGTTTGTTTTATTAGACGGTCCAGTTAGAATTAAAATAATAGATAATCTATTAGCGAGACATGCAAAAAGATATAATGAGGATGATATTCTAGTATTTTTTGGAACGAAAAAAGAAAACCATTTTAAACCAAGTCAAAGGATTAAAGATTTAAGCGATAATATAATATATGAAATTGTTGAAGTAGTTGAAGTAATGATTCCTATTACTTTAAATAATAAAGATATCGAAGTTCCTTGTACAGCTATATACGGGAAGGTTATATCATGAAAGAAGAATTTGTAGAATTATATAAAAAATACATTAAACGACCTGGGGCTAATGAATTATTAGATTATTTATTATCTAGCAATAGTGATTTTTTTGAAGCTCCTGCTTCCACTAGATATCATTTGGCTTATCCTGGAGGGTTATTAGAGCATTCTTTAAATGTTTATCATTGTTTAAAGGATTATTTATCTAGGACAAGAGTAAAGGAAGTATATAATATAAATGCAAACGATGAAACAATAGCTATTATCGCTTTATTACATGATATTTGTAAGGTTAATGTTTATAAGAAAACCTTTAGAAATAAAAAGGATGAAAATGGTAAGTGGATTAAAGTTCCAAGTTATGAGTTTTCAGATGATTTACCTTATGGGCATGGGGAAAAATCAGTATATATAATTTCTGGCTTTATGAAACTTACTAGAGAAGAAGCTTTCGCGATTCGTTATCATATGGGATTCTCTGAAGAAAATAATAGAAATGTTGGTGATGCTTTTTCTAAGTTTCCATTAGCTTTTGCTTTGTCAACAGCTGATATGGAAGCTACATTTTTATTAGAAAATAAATAGAAAAATATTAATTATAAAACAAAGATGCAGATGCTTAATAAAGCGCTGCATCTCCTTATTATTAATTAATACAATTACGAGGTGAAAACTTTGCTAAAAACATTTATAAGTTATTACAAAAACCATTTAAAAGTATTATATATAGATCTATTCTCTGCATTTATGATGTCAGTAATAGATTTATTATATCCTTTTGCAATGAGAGAAATATTAAATTCATATATTCCTGATGGAAATCTCAAAATGATAATGTATATTGGTTTTGGGTTATTTTTTATATATATTATTAGAGCTAGAATGTCTTTTTATGTTACTTATAATGGGCATATTATGGGGGCCTTTATACAGCGAGATATGCGAAAAGACCTATTTAAAAAATATGAAGAATTAGACTATGAATTCTATGATGATTTTCAAACTGGTGTATTGATGAGCTATATTACAAATCATTTAAGGGATATATCAGAAATGTCCCACCATGTACCTGAAGATTTATTTATTTCTGGAATAATGTTTATAGGGTCTTTTATATTTTTAGCCACAATAAACTTATTATTATTCGAAGATAGAAAACTCTCTTTCTGGTATTCGATTAACAAAAGCATATAATAATGAAGACTTTGAAGTTGATCGATTTCAAGATGTAAATGAGCATTATGCTAATTCCACTAAAGAAGCATATTTTCAAATGGGTATTTTTCATGTTGGTAATGAGTTTTTAATTAAGGTTTTAAACTTAATCTTATTAGTTATCGGTGGAGCTTTCGTTTATTATAAGAAAATTGATTATATTGATTTGTTTACTTATTATATGTATATATCATTTCTAACAAGACCAATTAATCGTTTGATAGCCATGATGCAACAAATCCAACAAGGTATGGCTGGATTCGAAAGATTTTATCAGATAACACATATAGAGCCTAAGATAAAATCGAAAAAAGGAGCTATTAAATTAGAAAATCCAAGAGGAGAAATAAAGTTTAAAAATGTTAATTTCTCATATAATAAGAAGGAATTACAGATTCTTAAGAACTTTAATTTAGATATTTCTCCTGGTGAAAAAATTGGATTAATTGGAGAAACTGGTGTAGGAAAATCTACAATATCAAAATTAATACCTAGATTTTATGATGTAGATTCTGGAGAGATATTAATAGATGGAGTTAATGTTAAGGATTATGATATATATTCTTTAAGAAGATCAATTGGTCATGTCCAACAGGATGTATTTATTTTTTATGGAACGATTAAAGACAATATATTATATGGAGACCCAGATGCTACCGATGAAGAAATTATAGAAGCAGCTAAAAGAGCTAAAATTCATGAATATATTTTAAGTTTACCAAATGGATATGAAACCTATACAGGTGAAAAGGGTGTTAAATTATCTGGCGGACAAAAACAAAGAATTGCAATAGCCAGGTTATTCCTTAAAAAACCTAAGATTGTTATATTAGATGAAGCAACCAGTGCATTAGATAATGTAACCGAACGCTTAATTCAATCTGCCTTTGATGAATTAGTAAAAGGAAAAACAGCGATTGTGATTGCACATAGATTAACAACTATTATGAATGCAGATAGAATTGTTGTTTTAGGTAAGGATGGTATTTTAGAAATGGGTAGCCATCAAGAGTTAATTGATTCAAAAGGTATATATTATAATTTATTAAAACAATAAAATTGGAGGAAGATAAATGCCATATTATATTTGGATATTATTAACGGTTATATTTATATTAGTTATTTTATTTTGGGGTGGATCATTTATAGCGCTTGGAATTATAAAGCCAAATAGAAGATCATTACTAGATACATCATCTCTAGAAGAAGAAAAATATCCAGGGATTATGAATTTTTACAGAGAAAATTTAAAGAATAAATATGAGATAAAGTCAAGATATAATTATAATTTAGCTGTCTATTATTTAGAAAACAAATCGCCTTCTAATAGGTTTATTGTAATGTCACATGGACACACCTACACTCATCATGGGTGTTTGAAGTATGCTCGTATGATGATGCGATATGGATATAATATAATTCTTTATGATCAGAGGTATCATGGAGATTCAGGAGGTAAATTCACTACTCTTGGTTGGTATGAAAAAGATGATTTATATGATGTTATTACGGATACAATTAATAGGTATGGTAAAGATATAACAATAGGATTGTATGGTGAGTCAATGGGGTCAGCTACAGTATTACTAGAGGCTTCTATTGATAAAAGGGTGCAATTCGTATTTAGTGACTGTGGTTTTTCTAATTTAGAGGAGTTAGTAAGAGAAATATTATATGTAAAAACTAAACCATATGTTAGAATCTTTTTACCATTTGGCAAGATAATGTTTCGTATATTTACTAAAGTAAAAATGAGTAGAATATCGCCAATTGATGCGCTTAACACAATTAGCTTGCCAATATTTTTTGCTCACGGAAAAGCGGATAATTTTATATCTTATACACATACTCAAAAGATGTATGATTCATATAATGGTCCTAAACAAATATTCATTGCTTTAAACAATTCTCTACACGCTGAAGGGTATTTGAAGGATGAATTTAATTATGAAGCAGCTGTTAAAGAATTTTATGAGAAATTTATTAAAAATGAGTAGAAACGAAATGCTATATTTTCAATATTGTATATAAAATTGATTTAGGAACGTTTCAAAAACGAAAAATTGAAAAGCCATAATAATGGCTAAAAATAGAGTAGAACTATTTTTTGATATTTAGAATATTATCTTCTATCAAAATTATCGATTTCAAAAAAGGTTCAAAAAAGATACAAATGATTTTTATTTTAGTTATTAAAATAACTATGCATTTTTGTGAAATTTATTCATTATAAGTATTTATAATATTATTAAAAATATATACTAGTTTTTGTTTAGAAAATAAATACAATTTTAATTGACAGGAATATATTAATAAGCTATAATGTTAACGCAAGCTAACAAAGTGGCTTTTTATTTTAAAAATGGTATGTTAGGAGTGCCTAACATTTGGAGGATATTATGACATTAAGAGAGGTTTTGCCTGGGCAATTTTGCATTGTAAGACAAGTTTTCGCAAATAATTTAAGGAAACGTTTAATTGATATGGGATTAATTACAGGTACTAAAATATATGTAAAAAAAACTGCACCTTTAGGAGATCCAATGGAAATCATCGTTAGAGGGTATTCTTTAACATTAAGAAAATCAGAAGCTAGTACCATTATAGTAGATAGGATTGACGGCTAAAATGATTAATGTTGCTTTAATAGGAAATCCTAATTCAGGAAAAACAACTTTATATAATGAATTAACTGGAAGTAATCAATCTGTTGGAAATTGGCCTGGAGTTACTGTTGAAAAAAAAACAGGGACACTTCGTTCAAAACGAATCAAAACTAATATAATTGATTTACCTGGTATATATTCTTTATCCACGATTTCTTTAGAAGAGGAAATTGCTGCTAACTATGTTATTAACAAGAAAATGGATTTAATTGTTAATATAGTAGATGCATCAAATCTTGAAAGAAATCTTTTTCTAACTTTTCAATTATTAGAATCAGATATACCAATTATCATAGCTTTAAATGCTATGGATATTGTGGAAAAGAAAAAAGAGTCTATTAATTATAGTCATCTTTCTAAATTATTAGGTGTTCCAGTTGTCCCTATTTCTGCTAGTAAGAAAATAGGGATAAATCGTTTGATTAAAACTATTGAAACTTATGATTATTCAAAAAAAAGAGAACCAATTAAATATGATGATGATATTGAAAAAATAATTAATGATTTTGATAAATACATTAAAAATCGTTTTGTATCAATAAGATTTTTTGAGGATGGATTAAAAGCTTTAGATAAAATTACTCTAGCAAAAGAAGATTTAAAAGATTTATTATTTTCCTTTTATAAAGCAAATGAATCTTTTGAAATTGATTTTGATATGGTATTGCCAAATGCTAGATATGAAAAGATAATTGGCTATGTTAATGAAATACATAAAAAAAGTGAAATCCAAGGGATTTCAGATAGCGATAAAATTGATAGGGTTTTAACCCATAAGATATTTGGTCTGCCTATTTTTGGAGCTATTATGTTTTTAGTTTTCTTCTTAGCTTTTGGTCCTATTGGAATATTTATAACTGATGCATTCGTAGGGTTAATTAATGATTTCTTTAATTTAATAATAAATGGAATAAATAGTTTGGGGGTAGCCCCTTATGTTTCTTCTCTTATTGCAAATGGAGTTTTTGGTGGGTTAGCTGCTGTTGTTGGATTTCTGCCACAACTTGCAATTTTGTTTCTAGTTTTAGCTTTATTAGAAGATTCTGGTTATATGGCGAGAGCTGCTTTTATCATGGATAGATTATTGAGAAGGTTTGGATTATCTGGAAAGTCATTCATTCCTATGTTGATAGGTTTTGGATGTTCTGTACCTGCTATGGCTAGTACGAGAACTTTAGATAATGATGAGGATAGAAAAATAACAACTATGATTATTCCTTTTGTTTCATGTGGAGCTAAGGCACCGATTTATGGAGTGTTTGCTGGAGCTTTGTTTGGACCTAGATCATTTATAGTTGTCTTTTCAATGTATATATTAGGAATTATTGTAGCTATATTATCAGCTGTTTTATTTAAAAAAACTTTATTTAAAAGGGCTCAAGCAAATTATATAATGGAATTGCCTGAGTATAGAAGACCAACATTAAAAAATACAATGAGGCATACTTGGGAAAGAAGTAAAGACTTTTTAGTAAAAGCAGGAACAGTTTTATTAGCAGCTTTTATTATTATTTGGTTTTTCAGTTATTTTGGTTTTGTAAATGGACAATTTAGATTGTTATCAAACGATGAAATTGGCTATAGTATCTTAGGCGCAATTGGTAAATTTATCTTACCTTTATTTAAACCAATAGGTTTTACTGATTGGCAAGCAACTGTAGCTATATTAACTGGTTTTATAGCTAAAGAGTCAGTGGTTGGAACTTTAGGAATTCTTTATGGTGTAAATGGTAATGTAATTCAAAATGGAACATTGTTGTATAGCTCAATTCAAGCTAATTTTACAACAGCTCAAGCATATTCATTTATGGTGTTTGCTTTACTTAGTATTCCTTGTATAGCTGCAGTAACGGCAATGAAGAACGAATTGAAATCATGGAAGTTATTTAGTTTTACTTTATTATATGAATTATTTGTTGCTTATTTGGTTTCATTTATAGTTTATCGCATAGTTCAAGTTCCTCTTGAAGATATTCTTACATACTTATTTACATTTACTGCTATTATATTTGTTTTCTTTATGATTCGTAAAATCATAAAAAATAAAGGAAAAACATGTGGTGGAAATTGCTCCAAATGCGGTGAAGAAAAAAGAAGGATTATTACTCAGAATATAAAATACAAAGAAAAAAATAATGTAGATAAAGGTGATTCTAATGGAGAGTAAAAAGTATTCTGAATCATTAGAAAATTATTTGGAAGCAATTTGTATGCATGGTGGTATTAATGTTAGGTCTATTGATTTAGCAAAACAATTAAAAGTTTCTAGAGCTAGTGTAAACAAGGCTATTAATACTTTGATTGAAGAAGGTTTAGTAGAAAAAGAATTATATGGAGATATTTCACTTACACCAAAAGGAAAAGAAATATCACATAAAATACTTTGGAAACATAATTTATTAAAATCATTTTTAATAAATATATTAAAGGTAGAACCTGAAATAGCTAATGAAGAAGCTTGCGGAATAGAACATTCTATATCTGATGAAACAGGAAGAAAGCTTGAAAAATTTATGGAACAATTAAAAACAGAGTAATTTTATACTCTGTTTTTTATTTTGTAGTTTCTCGAGATATTAGTTCTACATCTATTTTTCGATGAAACACCTCTAATTTTTCTTTTTTAATAAGCTTCATTAGGGATTCAACGGCGTATTTACCGATAGCGTTTCTATCTTGAGATATAGTAGTCAATTTTGGTTTTAAGTTAGAGGCCATTTCTATATTATCAAAACCAATTACTTGGACATCTTCAGGGATTCTTTTTCCTGCATTTCTCAAGGCTTGAATAGCTAAAATTGCTATATAGTCTGAGTCACAAAAAATACCATCACAGTCAAGATTAGAAAGAATCACATTTTCAATATCATCAGGATCTGGATTTCTAAAAGCTAAATCATAAGAGAAATTATAGATATTGTTTTTATCTAAAACAGATTTAAAACCTTCTGTTCGTTCTTGAACAGTCATTAAAAAAGAAGGGCCACGGAAGTGAATTATTTTTTTACATCCACTAGTAATCAACTTTTCAGCTGCTAATTTACCACCTAAAATATTATTTGAAGTTATTGATGGAATATCTTCAGCTAATTTATGATCTATTTCAATTATAGGAATATTTAATTTAACATAATCATCTATTCTACGAGTATTCGCAATTAAGATTAAACCATCAATATTATATTGGTCAAATATCTTTAAATATTGTTCTTCTTTTTCTGGATTATCATGAGAATTGCATACCATTAATCTGTAATTGTCTTTAATTATGAGGTCTTCTATTATTTCTAATAATTCCGCAAAATAAAAAGAAGTTAAATGTGGAACAATTACAGCTATGATGCTTGATTTTTTTTGAAATAAAGATCTAGCTAATTCATTAGGTACATAATTCAATTTTTTAATTGCCTCTAATACTAAATCACGAGTTTCTGAGTTTACATACCCCTTTTGATTTATAACTCTAGAAACAGTTGCGACACTTACATGTGCAAGTTTAGCAACATCTTTAATAGTAGCCAATTAGATCACCTCTTTATATGTAAAATTATACACAAAAATAATGGTTTTTGATATAAAAACAGTGTTTTTATGTAAATATTTACATATTTAACTGAAAAAGCCTTAAATTTCAGTAGAAAATACAATAAAGTATGAAAATAATTACATAAATAGATGTTTATGTAATAATAGACAAGGCAATAAATTTGTAGTAAACTATAATAAATTGATTTTTAAAGGGGAGAATATGAAAAATACTAAAATTAGCTTGCGTAATAAATTAATCTATCAAATATATGTACGAAACTTCTCTAAACAAGGAACGTTTAAAGAAGTCATTAATGAACTTGATAGAATTAAGGAATTAGGATTTGATGTTATATATTTATTACCAATTCATGAAATTGGTATTGTGGGTAAAAAAGGTAGTTTGGGATGTCCTTATTCAATTAGAGATTACCGTAAGGTGGCTTCTGAATTAGGTACAATGGATGATTTTCAAATTTTGATAGATGAAGTTCATAAACGTAAAATGCTTATTATGATGGATGTAGT
>NBLG01000011.1 GCA_002084435.1 Tenericutes bacterium 4572_104 | reverse complement strand
AAATAATATTAAAAATGGTAGAGGTGTTGTATTTTGGACTCCTGCTTCTATTGGTTCAATACTTACAAATGAGAAATATTGCGGAGACGCTATTTTACAAAAAAGAGTCGTTACTGATTACTTATCTCACCGTTCCATTAAAAATACAGGTCAAGCTCCAAAATATTATATAAAAAATAACCATGAGCCTATAATTTCTAGAGAAACATTTGAGTTCGTTCAAGCCCTTAAAAAGAAACGTTCTAAAAATACTAAATCAACTAATTATAAAAGTAGATATCCTTTAAGTGGAATTGTTTATTGCGCTCACTGTGGAAGGATTATGAATCGTCATTATTATAATTATGGAAAGCCTACACAAAGAATAACCTTATCATGTAAGAATAGATACCGTGATCACGCAGAATGTATAAACAAACCAATAGATAATGAAACATTAGAATTAGCTGTTATTGATTCTATTAAATATTTAAATATATATAACAAAAAACTATTTAATGAAGTAATTGATCTCGTGCAATCAAGTTTAGATGTAACTAGTATATATAATGAAATTAATTCAATTAAAAAAGAAATAGAAAATGTAGAAGATGAAATCAAAGAAATCATCAATATAGAAGTGTCAAAAATTAAAGATAATACTGATTTTTATAGAGAATTATATAATGAAAAGAAAGCTAATTTAACAAGCCTAAAAACAAAGTTAGAAAATAAAAAAAGCCAACTTGTAGATAAACATCTCCACAAAGAGAGAATAAGACAAATTAGCGATTTTCTAAAAGATATGATTCCTTTTAATCAGAACATAGTTTCAAGCATTTATAAAGCAATATTTTCTACTTCTAAACATGATGTCTTCTTCGTAATAACAAATGAAGAGCTAACTATACCCCAAATGTTAGAAATGATTGAATCAAACAAATTTACTGTAATCTATGAAAATAAAATAGAAGGTAAATATTATGTGGATTACAAAATAGTGAAATTAGATGATAATTATGAATAAAGTAGTTGAGATATTAGACTTTAATAATATTGAGAAAAAACGCAAGCAGAACATATACAAACATGATTAATTCTAATCCTGATTGGAATTTTATGGGAGTATATTCTGACCAAGGAAAAAGTGGAACCAATACAACTCACAGACCTCAATTCAATTTAATGATTGATTTAGCAAAGACTGGTAATATAGACTTAATAATAACTAAATCTATATCCAGATTTGCCAGAAACACAATTGATTGTTTATCAGTTATACAAGAACTAAAAGAATACAACACTGAAGTATGGTTTGAAAAAGAAAACATATCTTCTATGGATCCAAAAATAGAATTTGTAATCAGTGTATTAGCTGGAATGGCCGAGGAAGAGGCTAGAATCATTAGCGAGAATGTGAAATGGGGTGTCAGAAATAGATTCAAACAAGGCAAAATTCACTTGGTTACGTCGCAAGTGTTAGGTTATGATAGAGATGATGAAAACAATATTATAATTAATGAATCAGAAGCTAAGATTGTAAGAAAAATTTATGATCTATATTTAAAGGGTTCTTCTTATATTAAGATAGCTGAATATCTAAATAAAAAAGGATATAAAACTAAACTAAAAGGAATACCTTATTCTTCTTCAAGTGTAAGAAACATTCTTATAAATGAAAAGTACACAGGAAATGCACTACTTCAAAAAAGTGCTAGAAAAACTATCGGTAATAAAAACGCTATGAAGCAACAGAATTTCCTACCTAAATATTATGTAAAAAATACCCATCCGAGTATCATAAGTCAAGAAAAGTATGATAAGGTTCAGGACTTAAGGAAACAAAAAGGCCTTAAATATAATCACACTACCAACTTAAGAACTTTACGTAACAGAAAAAAGAATAAATCAATTTATAATGGTTTTATAAAATGTCCTTATTGTGGCAAAAACTATCAACTAAGAATTAACCATCCTCATGATAATTATAGAACTAGAATGCTTGTATGTGCGTCAAACAAAATTAAAAAAACTTGTGTAGGTGAATCGCTTTTCGCAGACACATTTGATAAAATTATGATTCGACATATAAATTTAATTATAAATAAACGAAGTGAATTCTTAAGAAATCTAAGAACTTCACTTGAATCTCATCCTGTTATTATTGAATTGAAAGAAAAAATCCTAGTATTAGAAAAAGAAATTAACTCAATTAACTCAATATTAAGTAATTCAAATAATAATGATTTTTCTGGAACTTTTAATAAAGAATTATATAATAAGAAAATAGATCTTCAAAAGAATTTGATTTTGCTTAATAACAAATTACTTACTACACAGTAATAAAAAAACTCATCCATTTTGATGAGTTTCTTTAATATATACATATTTCACTAAAAGTAATGAATTTTGTATATATTAAAGAAACTCATCAAAATGGATGAGTTTTTTTATTACTTTCGATACCCTTTACCTGCCTATCGTCTTTCAAAGTTCGATACCCTTAATATGTTTTATTATTTTTCAGGATAAAAATTTCTTGAAAACTTTCTGTTTTTGCCTTAAAAACAATATTATTCATTATTTAAATAAAAAAAGTTTATTCTTGTTTTATCCCTAAACAGCGCTATTTAACCGTTTTTGGTAAAAGAATAAACTTTGTATAATAAAATTGGGGCAGGCGAAGGGAATCGAACTCCTAAAACGGCTAGTTTCGGGACTAATTTTCCATTCTAAAACTCTACCCTAATTAGTATTATAGCACTATCACTGCCTCCATTCAATGCAAACTGTTAAATTCAGTAATAATTTTTGAACATAGGAATTTTAAAATACCAAGTTCTAATTATCTATTATCTTTTTGTACAAAATTAACCTAATTCAGCCGTTTATTTCAATTTATCTCTATTTCTATGGCAAAACAGCCACGTTATCTTAGTAAACTCAAAAATATAATATTCAGTTTTCAGTCATATATATAGTAGTTTCCCTAAATTTAGGTGTGCATCATGTTACTCCTTTTTGGTACACCGTTATTGAAATACATGATATTTCCTAAATTTTTTATTTTGCTCTAATTACTATATAATGAACTTATAAGGAGGAACGAAAATATGAAAACCTATCCACTCGTCTTTAAAAATAAACTGATACTTCTATATTTAAAATCTAAATCAGTAGAGACCATTTATAGAAAATATAAAGTAAGCAAATCTACTTTATACCGTTGGATTAATATGACGAAATCTATTAAGAAGTTCAAGAAATATGATGAAAACGAAAAAGAAAAAGTAATCAACTTGTTATGCAAAGGGATACCAATTAAAATC
The DNA here is from genome assembly GCA_002084435.1 of Tenericutes bacterium 4572_104. Next base: position 49,375 of record NBLG01000011.1, on the reverse strand, counting down.
ATTTCAGAAAGATTCAAAATTAGTAAAAGCACATTGTACTATTGGCAAAACAGGCAAGTTAGTAATAACACTATACAGGCAAACAAGTATGCAAATGACCTACACGTTATTAAGCTAAATAAAACCATTGAAATATTAAGGTTTATATCTCAAGTCAAAGATATGAAAACTAGAGAAAAATTCGAGGCAATTAGATCTTTATCAGAAAAGTATAATCTAAGCCTTTTATGTGAAGTGTTTCATTTAAGTAAAAGTACATTCTATCGCTACTCAAATATGAAAATACCTTCCAACGAATTAAGAGATAATTTTTTAAGAGATGAAATACTTGAAATTTATAGACTTAACAAAAAAAGAATTGGCGGTACGAAAATAAGGCGTTCACTTATTGAGAGAGGTATCACAGTTAGTGAAAAGAAAGTTTTCAGTCTGATGAATCAATTACATATTTCTAAACAAACAAAGAAAGTAAATCCATATTTAAAGCCAAAGAAAAATACCAATTCAAAATGCAAAAACATTCTGAAACAAAGATTTAATCCTATAGAACCTAATCTAATATGGGTAACTGATGTTACTGAGATTAAGATTCGTTCTAAACCAGTATACTTATGTATCATTATGGATTTATTCGCAAGAAAGGTTATTGGAAATATTGTCTCTATTAAGAATAATACTAGATTAGCAAAACTAACATTCAATCATGCTCTAACAACAAGATCTAATAAAGTTCCAGTAATATTTCATTCAGATCGAGGAAGTATATATACTTCATACAAATTCAGACAACTTATACAAAAATATCATATCACTCAATCATTTAGTAAGCCAGGGTATCCTTATGACAATTCTCCAAGGGATAGGTTTAATGACCCCTAACACAAAAGAGGAATTGTATTTCAAATACTATATAAAAAATAGCAAACCATTAAAATGATTTGCTATATTTTGAAAAATGGAGCAGGTGAAGGGAATCGAACCCTCGTAGTCAGCTTGGAAGGCTGAAGTTCTGCCGTTGAACTACACCTGCATTTTGACGCAAAAATATGATAACATAAAACTATACTATCTGTCAACTACAATATTTCTATTTTTTTTCAATCACTCTTAATTTTGCACTATGTGATCTATTGTTTTTAGCTAATTCTTCACTTTTAGCTATTATTACTTTTCTATTAATTAAAGTTATAATAGGTTCTTCATCTACAATAATAGGTACGCCTTCAGGAACAAAAACTGTAGAATACTTACGAAATATTTGTTTACAAATACGGTCTTCTAATGAATGAAAAGAAATTACTGCTAAACGCCCCTTAGGAGCTAACAAAGATATAGCATCCTCTAATGCTTTTTTTAAAATATTTAATTCATCGTTTACTGCTATTCGCAATGCTTGGAAAGTTTTCTTTGCTGGATGACCTTTTTTATTCAACTCTCTAAACGGTAGAGAACGTTTAATAATCTCTACTAATTCAAATGTAGTATTTATTGGTTTTTCTTTTCTTATCTCGACTATATTTTTAGCTATTCTTCGAGAATATTTTTCTTCACCATAATGAAATAAAATATCCGCTATTTCTTTTTCTGAATATGTATTTATTATAATTTTCGCTGTAAGATTATTTTCCAAATTCATTCTCATGTCTAAATCACTATCGTATTTATATGAAAAACCACGTTCTGGAATATCAAATTGAAATGAAGATGCCCCTAAATCAAATAGGATTCCATCAACTTCAGTTATTCCTATTTCGTTTAATCTAGCTTTAGCATTGACAAAGTTATCTTTAATAATTTTGTAATTAGAAAATTCTTCTAGTTTTTTTCTAGCTTTATTAATCGCAAAGTCATCTTGGTCAAAACCATATAAAAAACCATTAGGAATGCGTTTCAAAATTTCAGCTGAATGTCCAGCTCCTCCTAATGTCATATCCACATAAGTTAATCCATCACGTATATTTAAATTTTCTATTATCTCTTCTAGTAAAACAGGTATATGCTTTGCCATAATTAATCACCTAATTTATTATACCATATATAAATCTATGCAAAAGAAAAACGTTGAATTTTCAACGTATCTTTTCCTTTTATTCTTCGTCTTCTTTTTCAAGTTTTGGTTCTACAACTAATTTTCCTTTGTAATACCCACATTTTTTACAAACTGTATGACTTAAAATTAATTCTCCACAGTTTGGACAAACTGTCATAGTCGGTGCATTTAGTTTAAAATGTGTTCTTCTTTTTCTCTTTTGAGACTTGCTAATCTTTCTAAAAGGTACAGCCATCTTTATTCCTCCTCATCTTTAATTAAATTTGCGAATGGGCTGTTAGCCATTAATTCCTCTTCATCAATATAATGGATATCTTCATGATATTCTTTTAAAGCATTTTTACTATATATTTTCATAGGTTTTTCAACTAAAATTTCAGAAAATATATATTTGTTAATATCAATAGTGATGCCTTCTATAATATGTGTATCATCATCCACATATTCCTTCGAGAAACTAAGATGTGTATTAAAGGCTAAATCTACTGGAACTTCTTTTAAAGTTAAAGCGCAAAGCATAGTAAGCTTAGTATCTATATGAAGATAAAAATCAAATATTTCTTCAGCTTCATCATACATATAATCCCCAGTAATTTTAGTTTGGGAAATATCAACTAAATCTTCTAATTCTTCTGTTATAAATGGTTTTAAATCCAAAGTAAAATCTAAAGAATTATCGCTTTTCGCTTTTTTCATCAGTTCGTGAATTGTCCATTTCAATTCCATCACCTCATTACAGCAAATCAATTATACTTTTTTTTGGTTTTATTGTCAAGAAAAATGTCAATACAAGGAAGAGAATTGAGGAAAAAAAAAGACATTTTGTTTTGACATAAAACTCAAATGAGTTATAATTAAATATGATACATATATAAAGGAGAAATTATGGAAAAAATAAAGGAAATTAAGCAAAACTTAAAAAATATACTTGACCCTACTTCTAAGAAAAGTTTTGATGAAACTCAAGCTATTAAACATGTTGGTATTGACAAAGAAAATAATACGGTAATGCTAGTTATTGAAGTAACTGAAAAAAATCCTGAAGTTGTTAAAGAAATAACTAGAGAAATTGCGAAAGTAATTAAAATTAATATGGGATTTACTGGTGTTAAAATTGATTTTGTTGAAAAAAAGAAAGAGAAATCCGGCCCTAAAACAATTCTTATTGCCTCTGGTAAAGGTGGCGTAGGTAAATCTACAGTAACTGCTAATTTAGCTTATGCTTTAATGAGATTAAATAAAAATGTTGCGGTTATTGATGCTGATGTTTATGGAGCTAATATGCCTAAAATTTTAGGAGGCATGGATCATCAATTAGTTGGTAATAAAGATGGTAAAATTTATCCTTTTGTAAAAGATAAAATTCAAATGGTTTCTACTGAATATTTAGTTGAAAAAAATCAAGCTTTATTATTAAGAGGACCTATGTTAAATAAAGTATTGAAATTATTCTTTGAAGATACTTTATGGAATGGCGAAATAGATTATTTCTTAGTTGATTTACCACCTGGAACAGGTGATATTATGTTAGACATGAGAACTTTTACTAAAGACCCTAAATTACTTTTAATAACAACTCCTCAATCGAATGCAAGTCATATCGCCATTAAAGCTGGATATGCCAGCAAGAAATTAGGCCAAGAGTTAATAGGTGTTATAGAAAATATGTCTTATTATGAAATAGATGGTAAGAAACATTTTATATTTGGACAAGGTGGAGGTCAAGAAGTAGCGGATGAATTAAATGTAGAATTACTTGGACAAATTCCTATCGTACCTAGTGAATCTAGTATTTATTCAGAATCTGAAAATGCTGGTATTATATACTTAAGCTTAGCTAATAAAATTATGAAATTAGTTTAATAATTTTTAAATATTAAAAGGTATTCTTTTTAAATTTGTAAAAGAATACCCTTTTTTTACTCAAACTGTAACTTCTTTTTTAAGCTAAAATATTTCATATAATATATTAATGCATCTTTATATCTCTTTTTACTCTTTAAAATGTCTGAAATTACCATAATTATATTTTGATAATAAAATAAATTTTGTTTTCTAGTTATATATGGCAATACATAATTTATAAGATAATCTTTTAAATATATTATTTGATTTGATTCTATTAATTTTAAAATATTATAATAATCTATTTTAGATCTTTTTTGATAATGTAATACATTTATTTTCTGTTTCAAATGATTATATTCACTCATCATTTTTTTCTTATAATAAATTTGCGCCTTTTTAAATAAACCAAATAAATAATAATCTCCATTTTCATCTAGTTTATCCAAATAATAGGTTGAATCAGTATCAGTTTCTGATAATATCAATAAATAATAGTTTTTTTGATTAGGAGTCAGACCTTGGAGATAATTTTTATTCAAGTATATATCATTATTAGAATCTTCATAAACCTTAAAAATATTATTATACATTGCAAGTTCAATAATTCTTGCACAATTAGAATATTTAACTAAAATTAATCTAGCTAAATCTAATCCTTCTCTACCAATACTAAATTGACATAAATTTCCGTATACTATAAATCTCGAATAATAATACATCGCTAAAACTTTTTCGTTATTTTCTAAATAATCATTAACAGAAGTTAAAAGAATTCTAGCTGATTGATAATCGTTGATTCCAATATTATAAAAACTACCATAAATTACAAAAATACTGAATCCATAATCTTCAAGGGAATTCAAATAGCGAAATAAATCATTATATATAGTTTTGGCCTTTTCAAATTCTTCATTTAGCACATAATATCCTAATCTAATAACACTAACAAGTACGCCAAATTCATAGTCTTTTAAAGAATCAAATAATTTCTTATATGACTCTAAATCTTTAAAGAAAAAATATTCAAATGATCTTCTTAAATAATCTACCATCTGTTCAGGAATTCCTATTTTACTAGTAGACATATCCATTTTTTCCATTATTAAGTTCAAGTTTTCTTGGTTTATTGCTATTTTATTGTTCTCAATTTTAGAAATATAGGTGTTTGAACAAATGCCTCTAGCTAAGTCTTCTTGTGTAAGATTTGATTCAATTCTTGTTTTCCTAATCTTATCACCGATATTTTTGTAATAAAATTCATAAACGCTTTCCTTTCTACGCATAATTTTACGCTTTAAATTTAAATCCATTTTACACCTCCATATAAATTTAAATATAGTAAAATCGCATTAATTATACATATCTTGACAATAAAATTAAATAAAATAAATTTGAATTATTTTTGTTTGTTTTTCACTAAATCTATGTTTTAACCTATTTTTAGACAAAAAACAAGCCTTTTAAAGGCTTGGAAATTTACAATATTTTATTAAAGGACATGTCTTACACATAGGTTTTTTTGCTTTGCAATAATAGCGTCCAAAAAATATCAATTTGTGATGTAAATCAATCCATAATGATTCATCGTATAGATTCATTAAATTTTGTTCGATTTTTTTAGGAGAGTCATTCTTTTGAGCCAGTCCTAATCTAATAGCCACTCTACTAACATGTGTGTCAACTGCAATTCTTGGAACATGATAAAACTCTGATAAGAAAACATTAGCTGTTTTTCTACCGACACCAGGTAAACTTTCTAATTCCTCCTGTGTTTTAGGAATTTTAGAATCATATTTATTAACAACTATCTCTGCCATTTTTTTTATATTTTTAGATTTATTACGAAATAAACCAATATTTCTGATATCGTTTTCTAAATCAATTAATTTTGCATTAGCAAAATCATTAATGCTAAAATATTTTTTAAATAGTTTTTCTGTAATTTTATTCACAGAAACATCAGTTGTTTGTGCACTTAAAATAACAGCAATTAAAAGTTCATAATCTTTTCTGTAATTTAATTCACATCTTGCTTGAGGAAATAATTTAGTGATTTCTTGGTAAACAATATTAGAAATATCTACTTTTGTTCCCACGAATCAAAGAACGCCTTTAATGCTTCAGATTTTTCTGGTTTGTAAACTTTTTTTGACTTAGTCTTGTTTTTACTTCTCTTAAGCAAAACACCATCTACATAACTAAGGGATGTCTTATTTGCTTTAACCGCATCTAATATTGCTCTTTTAATTATTTCAACACTATAATTATCCTCGTTTATCCATTTTTGAATTAATTCTATTTCTAGAGGTTTTAACTGCTTCTGAAATTGTTTTTCTAAAATATCTACTATTTCTTCTTCGATAGTTTCATATAAATTATCGGAATGGATAATACTATTTTTGATACCTGTTTTATATACTTCGATTAGTTTAAATATAGTATTATCTAAAGAAAAATCTTCAGTTTCTTTTTTATCTTTATCTTTAACTAAATGAATAGATAAATATTGTTTTATTACAAGTCCGTCTAAAATAGAAAATAATTTTTCTTCACTGATAGTTAGCTTCTTTACTAATTTTGAAGGAGAAATAACAGTTTTTCCTGTTTTTCTTTGGTTATGCAATTCAATCAAGACAAAAGCTTCGATTTCAGTTAAACCGATTTTTTTATAATTTTGTAATAATAACTTATTGAAATCTATTATTTCATCTTTAACCATTTGTTTAATAATTGCATAATCCATAATTATTTCCTTTCACTATTGTTTTGCGAGTTTTTTTAGTGTAGCCTTCGCTGCGTTTTGTTCAGCTTCTTTTTTTGATTTACCTATTCCTTCACCCATTATAATAGTTTCATCCATATATACTCTTGCCTTAAATTCTTTATCATGAGCTGGTCCTGTTTCTGATATAATAACATATTTTAATGTTCTTTTATCTGATTGTACTAATTCTTGGAGTTTGCTTTTATAGTCTTTATCTTCCTCAAAAAGATTTTTCTTAATAACAGGAAAAACTACTTTATTAAGAACTTTGTATGTTTCTTGAAAACCTTTATCAATAAAAACAGCTCCTAATAAAGCTTCAAAAGCATCAGCTAATAAGGCTGGTTTTTCTCTTCCTCCCGATAATTCTTCTCCTTTACCTAAAAGCAAATAATCTCCTAAATTAATACTTTTTGCATATTCATAAAGGCTTTGTTCACAAACTTCTTGGGCTCTTTTTTTTGTTAATACTCCTTCTGCGTCTGGCAAATGAATAAATAAATATTTCGCAACTGCTAAATCTAATACAGCATCGCCAACAAATTCTAGTCTCTCATTACTTTTAATATTATTTTCATTTGCGTATGAAGAATGAGTCAAAGCTTTTACTAAAAGAGAATAATCATTAAATTTTAAATTAAAAAACGTTTCTAATTCTTTAATATCTCTACTCATTTTTTCTTTCCTTTTCAACTTCTAAATGTTCTCTCATTTTTTCAAAAACACCAGTCCTACAAATGTTAGCTGCTTGTCTTATGCCATTATAAAAACCAAATGCTTTTGAAGCTCCTTGAGCCTTAACTACAGGTTTATATAATCCGTAGATAACAGCTCCTCCTATTTCTTCAGCTGATATAGCTTTTTTGAAAGAGTTTAGATTTTTTTTTGCTAGTAAAGCTCCGATTTTACCTAAAAAAGAACTAGTTAATTCTTTTTTAAGTATTTTTCCCATACCTTTAGCAGTGCCTTCTACTGTTTTCATTACAATATTAGCTGTGAATCCATCGCTTATCATAATATCACAAGGTGGATCTAATATAACTTTTGGTTCAATATTACCATAAAATTTAAATAAATCTGTTTCCGAAAATAGTTTAAATACTTCGTTGTCTAATTCTCTACCTTTTCCAGGTTCAGTTCCAATATTTATTAAACCAACTACAGGCTCTTCAATCCCAAATATTTCTTGCGCATAGATTTTTGCGAAAAGAGCTTGTTGTAACATATATTCTGGTTTAATAGTTAAGTTTCCTCCAGCATCTAATAAGATTTTAGGATTTCCAGAAACTGAAGGTAAAACTGGTGCTATTGCAGTTCGTTTAAATCCTTTCATCCTGCGCACCAAAATATGAGCTCCAGCGATTAAAGCTTGTGTAGCTCCACTTGAAACAACAGCATCAGCCTCACCTTTCCTTAAACTAGCTAAAGCTCTTGCCATTGATGATGTTTCTTTATTTGCTTTTATTGTATATATAGGATTTTTTTCACCCATAGGAATTACAAAAGGTGCATGAATAATTGTAATTCTTTCCTTATTTTTTAATAGGGGTTCTATTATATCCTTATCTCCATATAATATAATTTCGATATCCGATATTTTCTCTATAGCCATTTGAGCTCCTAATATCTGTTCTTTTGGAGCATAATCTCCACCCATTGCATCTACTGCTATTTTATACATATATTTCCACCTCTATATTAAATTAGTATATCATAAGTTAATCTAAATTATAAGATTCAATTGTTTTTAATGTTATGTTTTTTAACCTCGTAGAAAGCTTGTCTTTTTCTTGTAATATAATTTTAGCATCTTCTAAAGCCTGATTTAATATTTCTTCATCTTTTATAATATTCGCCATTTTAAATACTGGTATTCCAGATTGTATACTACCAAATACTTCTCCAGGGCCTCTTATAGACAGGTCATATTCACTGATTAAAAATCCATCTGTAGTTTTCTTTAAAATTTCAAGCCTATCGCTTGCCTTAGAAATATCATCAACTACCAAATAACAGTATCCTTGACGATTATCTCTTCCTATTCTTCCGCGAAGTTGATGAAGTTGAGCTAACCCAAAACTATCCGAGTTCATAATCATCATAATTGTTGCGTTTTTCACATTTATACCAACTTCTACAACGGTTGTAGAAATTAATACATTTATTTCATTTTCATAAAATTTATTTATAATATCAGTTTTCTCTTGGTTAGATAATTTACCATGTAAAATGCCTAATGAATATTTGTTTTGTAGTTTTTCACTTAAGATTGAATATGTTTCATAAACTGATAGACGGTTGTTGTTTTCTGATTCTTCAATTTTAGGACAGATTACATATGCTTGATGAGATTTATCAAGTTCTTTTGTCATTTGTTCAAGTATATTATCAATATCTTCATAAGCAATAATTTCTGTTTTTATTTCTTTCCTTCCTAATGGCTTTTGTTTAATAAAAGAAATGTCAATATCATTATATATCGCTATGGCTAGTGTCCTTGGTATTGGGGTAGCACTCATAAGTAAAATGTCGGGAGTTATTCCTTTTAACCTTAATTCTTTTCTTTGTTTCACTCCAAATCTATGTTGTTCATCTATTACCAAGAATCCTAGATTATAAAAATCAACCTGTTCTTGTATTAAACTATGTGTACCTATAACAATATCAATTTTATTATTTCTAATAAGATTTAACATATCATTTTTCTCTTTTGGTTTCATTTCTGATATTAATAATCCAATAGAAATATCATATTTAGATAAATACTGTTTGAACAAAGCAAAATGTTGTTTAGCTAAAACTAGTGTTGGAGCCATGATTGCTACTTGAAAACCACTCGTCACAACAGCTAAACTTGCGATTACACTAACTATTGTTTTACCAGAGCCTACGTCTCCTTGTAATAGTCTATTCATCTGTTTTTTATTTTTCAAGTCGCGAAATATATCATTAGTTGCTTGTTTTTGGTCATCTGTCAACTCAAATGGAAGTGATGCAATAAATTCTTTTACTTTAACTAAATCATAACGTTTAGTTTTAGTAACTATACTTTTATTTAATCTTTTCAAAGTTTCAATTCTTAATGCAAACCTCAATAATTCTTCATATACTATTCTTCTTCTAGCAATTTCTATATCCATTTCAGTATCTGGTTTATGAATTTTATAAATAGAATCTAAAATATTTGGTATATTTCTTTTTTTCAAAATATAATTAGGTAAAGTTTCTCCTAAGTTTATATCATCATTCAAGATATTATTAATGGCTTTATATATAATAGAATCATTAATTTCTTTGAGATTATAAATAGGTTTAATTCCTATTTTATAATTTTTAGATAAAACAATATTACTAGCAATAAAATTATTAAGGTTTTTCAAAAATTTTCCTGTAATAACAATTTCTGTATCAATCATTAATGATTTAGATAAAAATCTTCGATTAAATATTGAAACATTAAATATAAAATTATTAAGTCCTACTTTTAAAGTCATTTTATCTAAGTTTTTACGAATAAAATATATTTTTGGATTCTGTTTAACAATAACTTTTAATGTTAATTCTTTGTTTAATTCAACTTCATATTCTTCATTTAAATAATTTTCAAGGGTTTTAGGCCCAATTCCTTTAATATGTTGTAATTGATTCATTTTATTCTTTCTCTTCTGTTGTGCTTAATATTATATAAAAAAAAGAGGTATCAAACAATACCTCTTATAAAATCTATTCTACTGTAATGATATATGAATATATATCCTGTCCACCATCAATAACTTCAATTTCAACTGAATAATTATTATCTATGTAATCTGTCAATTTATTAACTTCTTTTTCAGAAACATCGCTTCCATGCATAATTGTAACAATCTCTGTTCTATCATCTATCATTTCTTTTAAAATTCTTTCACAAGCTTCAAGTTTTGCTTCATTGCTAGTAACGATTTTTCCATCAACAATACCCATAAATTGGTCTTTTTTTATTTCTATTCCATTATATACACTATCTCTAACGGCATAAGTTACTTCACCTGTTTTAACATTTTTAATATATTCGCTCATTTCTTCAAGGTTTTCTTCAATGCTTTGAGTTGCGTCAAACATTGTTAATCCTGCATATCCTTGAGAAATAGTTTTAGCTTCTAACACGCGAACATCTCGACCTTCTATCATCTTAGCTGCAGTTTGAGCTGATAAGAATACGTTTTTATTATTAGGAATAATAATAACATAATCAGCATTTATTTTTTCAATAGCGTTGATAAAATCTTCTACTGAAGGATTCATTGTTTGTCCACCTTCAATAATATAATCACAACCCATTTCAATAAAAGTTTCTTTCAAACCTTTTCCATTAACAACAGCTACTAATGCGTACTTCTTTTTTAAAGTAGGAGCTACGCTGTGAGAATGATCATGTCCACAATTACAATCATCTTGATTTTCTTCTGTTTGATGTATTAAAACTTCAGTGTGTTGAAGACTCATATTTTCAATTTTAAGGTTAATAAAGAATCCATAATATTGTGCTAAATTTAAAGCATCCCCAGGAGTCTTTGTATGAATATGAACTTTTAAAATATTTTCATCTTGAACAACAACCAATGAATCTCCTAAAGGACTAATCATTTCAGTAAATTCGCCTTGATCAAATTCATTCATTTTTTCAATTTGCATAATAAATTCAGTACAATATCCAAGTTCATCTCCAGGATTAGTATGAATATCTGTTAAATTCACTTTATATTCACTTTCTTCAGGATTGAATTCATATATTTCACCTTTTAATGCATCGTTCATTCCCTTTATTATTTCTATAAATCCAGCAGCTCCAGAATCAATTACTCCAACTTCTTTTAAGATTGGCAAAAGTTCAGGAGTTCTCTCTAGTGATGCATCTAATTCTTTAATATATTCATCGAATAATTGTTCAAAATCAACCACAAATTTAGCAATAGAAACAGCTTTATCAGCTGCTTCACGAGAAACTGTAAGCATCGTACCTTCTACAGGATTAATAACAGCTGCATAAGCTTGTTCAACCCCATGACGTAAAGCATTAGAAAATACTTCTACATCAGCCATTTCATATCCCTTTAATTCTTTTGCGACCCCACTAAATAATTGTGAAAGTATTACTCCTGAATTACCTCTGGCTCCCATAAGCATTCCTCTTGCTAGGGTTTTAGAAACTTCACCAATTGAAACATCATTCATATTTTCAATTGCCTTTGAACCAGCTGAAATTGTAGCCGACATATTTGATCCAGTATCACCATCAGGTACTGGGAAAACATTTAAATCATTTATACGGTTCATATTTTTTCTTAGTCTAATATTACCATTAAGAATCATAGTTTTAAATAAATTTCCATCAATTTGATGAGTTGACATAATTAATATCTCCTTGTTAAATTTAATATATATTTCACATTTTACACGTTTTTACATTTTCAAAAAAAGCAAAATTATTATATCATAATAGCATTAAAAATGCAATTAAATCGAATTTTATAGGCTTAACCATGAATTATGGATTTTTTTCTTGATTTTTTTCAAATATGTGATAAAATAATGTATGCTGAAATCTTAACAGAAACGGAGTGATATCATGCCAAGAGAATGCAGTGTTACAGGTAAAAAGTTTATGTCAGGCAATAGCCGTTCCCATTCAATGCACGCAACTAAAAAACATTGGAAAGCTAATTTGCAAAAAGTTAAAGTAATTGATGAAAATGGGCAAATTAAAAAAGTGTACGTTTCTGCTAGAGCTTTAAAAAGCGGAAAAGTAAATAGAGCTTAATTTTACCAGTATAAGAAATGAAAAGCAGAGAAGACTCTGCTTTTTCTTTTTATAATAATATTAATGTTTTTGACATTAAATTAGTCGAGTAATTATGATGCTGTACTTGATACTCATAGTAATAAATCGTGATTGCATCTCCAGATTCATAATTACTATATAGATATTCTAGAAAATCATTTCTATCTTTTATAGTATAATCATCTATTTTAACAATTAAATCTGGTACTTCTAAGTTGCCTGATAAGGTCCCTGTTTGATCAAGAGATTTAATTATTATTCCCGAATCAACATCATCAGGCAAAGTTATCTCAAAATCTGAGTAATTATTATTTTGAATAGTTATTGTAGGAAGTACAATCTTACCATCATAAGCTAAGGTGTTAACGTAATAAAAATCTGCACCTAGTCTTGGCATAATGGTGTGTTGCGATAAATCTCCCGCTTCAATTCTTTCAATAACTCTTTTAATCATATCTACTTGAATTGCGAAACCCATACCTTCAATATCAATTGTGACTAGTTTTGAAACATTTATACCAACTAATTCACCATTTAGATTTAATAAAGCTCCACCGCTGTTCCCTGCATTAATAGCGGCATCATGTTGGATATAATCAACAAAACGATTATCATCTATTTTGCGATTTTTACCAGATAAAATACCTGAAGTAATTGAATTATAAAAATCATATCCATTAGGATTTCCAATAGCATATACAAAATCTCCAGTACTTACATCATCAATATCAGCTAATACAACTGGTGTTATACCTTCTAAACCTTGTCCACTAAATTTAAGTATAGCTAAGTCAACTTCAGTATCATATCCTAAAATAGTGGCCGGAACATTAGATCCATCACTAAAACGTATATCTAATGTTAAAGAGTCTAGTTCATCTGGATAATTTGTTTCATAAAAAACATAATTAGAAACAACATGATAATTTGTTAATAAATAATATTCTTGTGTAATTGAATCATATTTGTAAACCACTCCAGAGCCAACATCTCCACTATCTGGAGTTATTGAAGTAACTCCAAATACACTATGTTCTCCAACAGAAACAACTTCATGAATCTTATTTTCAAGCTCACTTAAATAAACCGTTATATCATCTTGAGATAAAACATCAGATAATCTATCTTGCACACTATCATATATTTCATTATAAAAACTGTCTGTTAATTCTGATAAAATCTGTGCTTTTAAATCAAGAAAAACTTCGTTATATATATCTTGATATATTTGATTAACCAAATCTTCATAATCAGTATATACATAATAATTTCCATTATATTCTGTCTCATATTCAGTAACTGTCGCTAAAGTTGTGTAAGTTGCAGCTTTAAGTGGTTGAGATAAAATCATATTTAAACTGAATCCAACTAATGTAGTTACAACAATAGCAATTAATATTAATATTCTTTTCATATTATCCCTCCACACTAGCTAATAATTCAATATTATTAATAGTAATATACTTTCCATTTCTATATAGCGTAATTGATATAATATCTCCAACTATATATTGAGAAAAATACAGGACAAAATCTTCAGCCGAAGTTAATTCAATTCCAGCAATTTCAACTAATATATCACCTGGTTGAACATAATTATATAAAGTTGATCCTTCAATAACTTCATTAATATAAAATCCATATGTGATTTCTTCTGGAATTGTTATTCCATAATAATCAAAATAATTTTCATTTCCAGCTATTGAAACAAAGTTTATTCCTAATACCGGTTTTTGTTTAGAATATCCAAATTCTTCAATATCATTACAAATAGCAGACACTAAGTTACTTGGTATTGCAAAACCCATGCCTTCAATATCAGTAGCTGAAATTTTAATTACATTTATACCAATAACATCGCCGTATATATTAAATAATGCCCCTCCGCTATTGCCTGAATTAATAGATGCATCATGTTGAATATAATTAACAAACATATCATTAACACCATCATTATCAATATCGAAATAACGATTTATTCCAGAAACAATCCCCATTGTCATAGACCCAAAATAATCATATCCATATGGATTACCTACAGCTAAAATGATATCGCCTTTTTCTGTTAGATCTGAGTCGCCAAAATGAGCGACTTCTAAACTTTCATCTGAAAAGAAATACAGCACAGCTAAATCTACTAAAGAATCACTTCCTTGTAAAATAGCTTCTTTAGTTGAACCATCTGCAAATCTAACTTCAAAAGAGGTGCCATCTTCAACGACATGATGATTTGTGACAATATAATATTTATTTCCAACCTGTTTGTAGATAACTCCAGAACCAATTGACATTCTAATTCCATACTCATTAAGAGATGTTACTCCGACCACAGCTTGAGCTGATGATTCTTCAACATTTTTAATCATATCAACTATCATTTCCGCAGTGACTGTAATATCCCCATCATCTATTTTTTGAATCAATTGAGACAATATACTAGAATATATTTCATCGAATCTTTCTTCGGAAATATTATCAATAACTTCTTGTTTTACTTCATCATATAAGTCTTGATAAATTCTTGCATATACCTCTGATAGAATTTCATCTTTATTGAAAGTTTTAGTGGTAATATTAGTAGTAATCTCATTAGTTGTAGCTAAAACTGTAGTATCATCAGTATTCTCAGTAAAAAGCTCCATAAAAGTACAGCCGCTTAATACTCCAACAAGCAATATAATATTTAATAGTATTAGTATTTTTTTCATTTGTTTACATCCTCACATTTTTCTAATTAATCATTGGTAGATATGACTAATATTTTTCCTTTAGAAAATTCGATTTCTCCCTCACCCTCATTAGAAACACATAAAGAGTCATTAGTGCTTAAATAGTAATTGTTTAAAGAAAATTTAAACCCTCTAATAGATAAATTATAACAATCTTCAATAGCAAAGAATGATATATATTTTTTATAATTATTTATTTTATGTTTTCCTTTTTTTAACATATATATATAATGTTTATCATCTTTCATTGTAAAATTATATTTTTTTATAAGATTAATATTAGCTAAGAAATGATCAACTCTACCACTAATGCCTCCATAAACTTCTATAGAATTATAATCCATATTATTATAAATATAATCTAAGGCGAATGATAAATCCGTCATTTTTTTATCAGTATTTAAAGTAATAATCTTATTACATTTAGACTTAATCTTATCATATTTTGCAATATCAATCGAATCAAAGTCGCCTATTGCTAAATCTATATTCTTATCGATATTGGCCAAATACTCAAGCCCTGAATCAACTCCTATTAGGAATTCATTCGCTTCTTCAAAATATAAATGTTCAAAATCATAGTTATTAGGGCCAGCGAATATTTTTATTTTATCAAACATTTTCTAACTCCTTAATTAATTGTTCGCGATTATCATTTTTAAATATAAAAGATCCAACAACAATTACATCGCAGCCAGCTTTTTTTACTAGCTTGGCAGTTTCAAAATTTATTCCTCCATCTACTTCAATTAAATATCTATAATTAAATTCATGTCTTTTTTTATTTAAATATGAAATTTTATCAATTGAACTTGGTATAAATTTTTGTCCACCACGCCCTGGTTCAACACTCATGATTAATATTAAATCTATAATATTTAATATATTATCTAATTCAGTTACTTTTGTATTAGGCTTAATAGAAATGCCTGCCTTAATACCTTTACTTTGAATATATCTAATTAAAGGTATATATTCTTTAGTAGCTTCAAAGTGAAAAGTTATCAAATCAGCTCCTGCATCAATATAATCTTGAACATATTTTTCTGGGTAATTTATCATCAGATGACAATCAAAAAATTGTTTAGAATATTTTTTAATTTCTTTTAATTTATTGTAATCATATGTAATATTAGGCACAAATTTACCATCCATAACATCAAAGTGAATCCATTCTGCAATTGAAATAGATTCTATTTCAGCTTTTAATTTTGTAAAATCACAGCTTAAAAAAGATGGCGATACTTTCATTTGTTATTCCCCCTATATATACGTTTTATATTTGAAATTTCTTGGTATATTTGTAAATAATTATCATATCTTATTCTTGGTATTATATTTTCAGCCACTAATCTTTTAATTTCACATCCAGGTTCATGAGTATGAGTACATCCATTAAATTTGCATTTTGAACTTTTTTCAAAAAAGTCAGGGTAATAATATCTTAATTGATCGGCTTCAAAATCTTGAAATTCTAACTTTGAAAAACCTGGCGTATCAGCAATATATCCATTCCCAAATTCATATATTTCCACATGTCTTGTAGTATGTTTTCCTCTTCCCAATGCTTTAGAAATCTCATTGGTTTCTAAATTTAATTTGGGATTGATTGCATTTAAAAGCGAAGATTTTCCAGCTCCAGTTTGTCCAGCTAAAACATTCACTTTATTAGATATAACTTCTAATATTTTCGAAATACCTTCTTTTGTTTTTGAACTGTAATATATTACTTTAAAATACTGATTATAATATGAAAGATTATTTTTTAAATCATTTAATTCTTCTTCAGACATTAAATCTATTTTAGATACAATTATAATTGGTTGAATATTAAAAGCAGTAATTATAGCTAAAAATTTGTCCAATAATAGAAAACTAAAATTAGGTTTTTTAGCAGAATTTATAATTAATACTTGATCTACATTAGCTATCATAGGTCGATATAATTCGTTTTTTCGCGGATAAACCTTTGTAATATTATCTTGATCAAAATCGACAATATCCCCTACTTTAGGTGATATATTATGATACCTAAATATTCCTAATGGTTTTACAATATATTTATTTTTATCTTCATCCTGAACAGTATATAATCCACCAATAAGTTTTGTAATTCTACCTTTTTTCAAATAATACCTCCAAAAATCATTATATCTATATTATACCAAAAAAAGAAAAAAAGAAGGCCTTTAGCCTTCAAATGTTTAAATTGTTTCTACATATCTTCTAAAGTATGATTTTGGATGATCACATACAGGGCAAATTTCAGGAGCTTTTTTCCCTACATGAATGTGTCCACAATTTGAACAAATCCAAATTTGTTCATCATTATCAGCACTAAATACTAAATCTTCATCTAATCTAGATAATAATTTTAAATATCTTTCCTCATGTCTCTTTTCAATAAGTGCAACTTTTTCAAATAGAAAAGCTATTTTTGTGAACCCTTCCTCACGCGCTGTTTCTGCGAATTTCTTGTACATTTCTGTCCATTCATAATTTTCGCCGTTAGCTGCGTCTTTTAAATTTTCTTTAGTTGTTGGAATTCCTCCATCATGAAGTAATTTAAACCATATTTCCGCATGTTCTTTTTCGTTATGCGCTGTTTCTAAAAATAAATCAGCTATTTCTACATATCCTTCTTTTTTAGCTTTTGATGCATAATATGTATATTTATTTCTAGCCATTGATTCTCCAGCAAAAGCTTCTTGCAAGTTCTTTTCTGTTTTACTTCCTTTTAATTTCATTTTTTTCTCCTTTTTTTAATCACCAAATGTGATTCCGATATCTCTAGCAGCTCTTACAAGATGTCCATGAGGATTTACAATTCTCGCTCCACCAGCACTTGTTTGTCCGGTTTGCCCAGCACCAACAACTTCTTCAATTCTAACAGAATCCATGCGATCATTTTTAATAACGACCATTCTGCCAAATTCATTATCAGCTATCATTTTAACAGCATGAGCACCGTATTGTGTGCTTAATACTCTGTCAAATGTGTTTGTAACTCCTCCTCTTTGAATATATCCTAATTGAGTAACTCTTATATCTTGTCCAGTAACTGGTTTAATTATTTTTCTTAAATCTGCAGCTAATTGTCTACCAATTCCACCTAATTTAACTGAATCCGGACTGTCTTCATCAATATCTTTAATAGTTACAGTTCCACCTATAGGTTTAGCTCCTTCTGATACACAGATTATAGTAAATTTTGACCCGCGGTTATAGCGATCAAAAATCGTCTGCGCTACTGAATTTATATCATAAGGTATTTCTGGAATCAAAATAACATCAGCTGATCCAGCAATTCCGCCTTCTAAAGCTAACCAACCAGCATTTCTACCCATAACTTCTAAAATCATAACACGATCATGTGAATATGCAGTTGTATGCAAAGCGTCCAAGCTTAACATAATGTGGTCTAAAGCTGTTCTATATCCAAATGTTATCTCAGTTGCTGGAACATCATTATCAATTGTTTTAGGAATACCGACAATATTGACACCTTTTCTTGCAAAGTCTCTAGCAGAAGTTAAAGTTCCATCTCCACCAATAATTACTAAAACATCAATATTGTGTTTCTTTAGATTAGCAATAGCTACATCGGAAACATCTTTATATATTACATTACCTTTTTCATCTTTCATCTTATATTTAAATAAGTTGTCTTTACTAGACATTTTTAAGATGGTTCCACCTTGATGGAATATGCCTGATACTGATTTTAAATCTAATTTAATATAGTCATCCATATATAATCCATGATAACCACCTTTAAAACCAATAACTTCATAATTATATTTTAATATCGCTGCCTTAACTATTGCTCTAATAACTGCGTTCAGTCCAGAACAGTCTCCTCCTCCGGTAAGTAATGCTATTCTTTTTATTTTTTTTATCATAATTCATTCACCTTTTTCCTAAAAATTAACAGGGTTATTCTACCATTTTTAGCCATAAAAATCAAACTATTTATACTTAATTTATGTTTTCTTTTTTATATCTTAATTGACCACAAGCAGCGTCTATATCAGATCCTTGTTCTCTTCTCAATGTAGCGTTTATTCCTCTTTTTATTAACTGTGAATAAAAGCGAGATGCTCTTAAATTATCAGTTTTTTCGTATTGAAATTCGTTTACAGGGTTATAAGGAATTAAATTAACATAGGCATTAATTCCTCGAATAAGATCACTCAGTTCATTAGCTTGTTCTACGGAATCATTTATACCATTTAAAAGAATATATTCAAAAGTAATTCTTCTCTTAGTTATTTCATAATAATCCTTACAAGCTTTAATCAAATTATTTAAAGGATATGATTTGTTGATTGGCATTATTGAACTGCGCAAATTATCATTAGCTGCGTGTAAAGATATCGCAAGATTTGTTTTAATGGGTTCCTTTGCATATTCATATATCTTAGGAATAATTCCACAAGTAGAAACCGTAATATGTCTTGAGCCAATTTGTAAACCATGTTTGTAATTAATAATGCGAATGAAGTCCATTACATTATCGTAATTGTCAAATGGTTCACCTGTTCCCATAACTACAACATGACTAATTCTGATACCTAAATGGTTTTCAACTGTAGTGATCTGGGAAACTAATTCGAATACTTCTAGGTCTCTTGCTTTTTTTATTAAACCTGATGCGCAGAAACTGCAACCCATATTACAACCAACTTGAGATGTGACACATAGACTTTTACCGTAATTATATGTCATAAGAACAGTTTCAATTAAACTTCCATCTTCTAATTTAAATAGAAATTTGAATGTTCCATCGCTTGATTTTTGCACAGTATTTATTTCTAAATCTTTTATCTCTATTGTTTCTTTTAAATCTTCACGCAAGGGTTTACTAATATTGGTCATTTTATCATAATCAAAAACTTTTTGTTCATATACCCATTTATATAATTGCTCTGCGGAAAATCCCTTATATCCTTTTTTAATCAATATACCTTTTAATTTGTCAATTGTTAAATCATAAAATTTTAACATAGTTTTCCTTCTTTTATATAATTTACTATGATTATATCATAATATAAGAAATTAATCTTTACAAAAATCAAGGTCACCCTAGGTGACCTATCTAAGTTTTGCTTGAAGTGTTTTATCAAGATGTTTTAAAATCCTTGATATAATTGTATCCACTTCTTGGCTTTCTAATGTTTTATCTGGATTTTGTAAGGTCAATTTTAAGGCAATGGACTTTTTGCTTTCTTCAATTTTATTTCCCTGATAAAAATCAAAAATAAATACATCAGTCAATGCTTTCTTTCCTGCTATTTTAACTTCTTTTATTATTTTTTCTGCATCTATATCCTTATCAACTACTATGGCTATGTCTCTTGTGACACTAGGGTGTTTTAAAATTGGTTTCATAACTAAATCTAAATTATAGTTATTAGATATAATATCAAAGTTTAGTTCAAAAACAAAGGTTTTATCAACACCCATATTGTATTCTTTTTGAGGATGAAGTTTTCCAATGAACCCTACATATTCTTCACCAATATAAACGTCAGCTGTCATTCCTGGATGCATTGATTTAACTGGCTTTTCTGATTTTATTATCCTATAATCTTCAATATTTAATTTTTTAAATAATCCTTCAATTATACCCTTTAATAAATAGAAATCAGCTGTTTCTTTTTTCCCTTGCCAAAGAGTAGATGAATTTATTCCATATATTAATCCACTCAATAATTCTATTTCTTCATTTTCAAAATATGAACGACCGAGTTCAAATAAGTAAACATCTTCATTTTTATGTGATACATTATACTTCAATAATTTAAGTAATGAAGGTACTAAAGAATGTCTCAAAACATTTCTATCTTTGTTTATTGGATTTAAAATGGAAATAGTTTTTAAATCAGTTTTATCAAATTCAATTGCTTCATTTTTATTTACTAAAGAATAACTAATTGTTTCATTAAATCCCTTATTTACAAAATACTCTCTAACGGTTCTTCTCAATCTTTGTTTTTTTGATAGATATCCCGAAGTTGGCGTTTTAGGCAAAGTTACAGGAATCTTATCATAACCAAAAATTCGTACTATTTCTTCAATTATATCTTGATATCCATATACATTTTGTCTTCTTGTAGGTACCAAAATATAGAATATATCATTATGTAACTTATAATCAAAACGAAGGCGTTTTAATATCTTTTCAACTTCATTAATTGAAAAAGTATAACCTGTTACTTTATTAAGCACATCAAGAGATAATTCAATTTCTTTTGGTTTTTTATTTGTTTTATCAAAGAAACTATATTCACCCAACACTTCACCTTCAGCTAGTTTAATAAATAATTCAGTCGCAAAGTCAAGTGCTTTTTTAATTTTATTAGGATCAACTCCGCGTTCAAAACGAGTTGATGATTCGCTTTTCAAATCTAGTCTTTTTGAAGTTTTTCTAATACTAATAGGATCAAAATACGCTGATTCTAATAATATTTTGGTCGTGGTTGATTTTACTTCTGTATCTAATCCCCCCATAACACCAGCTAATGCAATTGGTTTTAAACTATCTGTAATTACAACGTCTGTTTTTAGTAATTTACGCTTTTCACCATCTAGGGTAACTAACTCTTCATTTTCTATTGCATGTCTTACTAAAATAGTTTTTGAATCTAAACTATCATAGTCAAAAGCATGTAATGGTTGTCCATATTCAAGCATTACATAATTAGTAATATCCACTACATTATTAATCGGCCTAATTCCTGCGGCTAACAACCTAGATTTTAACCAGTATGGACTTTGTTTTATTTTTATATTATCAATCACTTGTCCGTAATAAGCTAAACAATCCTTCGTTTCAGTGAATACTTCTATAGGATTTTCAACTTGTTTATATGTATAACGATGTTCTTTCAAGAATAATTCTTTATCTAGCATACAAGCTAAATCATATCCAATACCTTCAATAGATAATAAATCAGGTCTATTAGCTGTCAAATCTAAATCCAAAACAAAGTCGTCTAAATATAAATATTCAAGAGGATTTTGCCCAACTAAAGCATCGTCTCCTAAAACATATATTCCATTTTCTTCAGAATCAAAATCTTTGATTCCAAGTTCTTCTAGGGAACAAATCATTCCATATGATTCAATTCCTCTAATTTTAGCTTTTTTGATTTTAAAGTTTCCTGGTAAAACACAACCAACCTTAGAAACGATAACTTTTTGACCTTTTCTTACATTCGGTGCTCCACAAATAATTTGTAATACTTCATCACCAACGTTTACGGTGGTAACGTTTAATTTATCAGCTTCAGGATGTTTATCGCAGGTTAAAACTTCACCAATTACTAGGTTTTCAATATCAACTAATTTATAAAAAGCTTCTACTTCTTGGCTTTTTAAATTAAATAATTCTTCAATTCTTTTAAGGTCATATTCATGTTCTACATATTCTTTTAACCAATGTAATGATACTTTCATTGTTTATTTCCCCCTAAATTGTTGATTGAAGCGCAAATCATTAGTGTAAAAAGCGCGTATATCATCTAGTCCATATTTTAAGATTGCAATGCGTTCAACTCCCATTCCAAGCGCAAATCCTTGGAATTTATCCGGATCATAGCCGGCATTTTTTAAAACATTATTGTTTACCATACCTGCACCTAGTATTTCAATCCAGCCAGTGTATCCACACATACTACATCCTTTTCCCCCACATTTATAGCAGGTTACGTCAACTTCTACGCTTGGTTCCGTAAAAGGGAAAAATGATGGACGCAAGCGTATTTCTCTATCTTCACCAAATAATTTTCTCGCAACGAACAAAAGTGTCCCCTTTAAATCAGCTAGAGTTGTATCGTGATCAACTACTAAAGCTTCTATTTGTGTGAATTGATGTGAATGTGTTTGGTCATCATCATCTTTTCTATATACTTTCCCAGGACAGATTATTTTCATAGGTTCTTGATTTTTGTTTTCTAATAAACTTCTAACTTGAACAGGAGAAGTATGAGTTCTTAAAAGCTTCTCCTCAGATATATATAAAGAATCTTGCATATCTCTTGCAGGATGATTTTTAGGTAAATTTAGCATTTCAAAATTATATAAATCTGTTTCAATTTCAGGTCCTTCTTTAACAGTATATCCAAGTCCAATAAAGATATCTTCAACTTCTTCAATTATCTGAGATATTAGATGTTTAGATCCTATATTCATTTTCTTCCCTGGTAATGTAACATCTATTGTTTCAGATTCAATCTTTTGTTCTACCATTTTTTGTTCTAAAGAAAGTTTGGCTTCTTCTATATTTTTAGCTATAGTTTGTTTAGCCTCATTTATCATTTTACCAAACTTAGGTTTTTCTTCTTTAGAAACATTTTTTAAAGCTTTCATCAAATCATTAAAAACACTTTTTTTTCCTAAATATTCAGATTTTAATAGATTTAAATCATTGATGGTTTTAACTTCTTTTAACTTGGTCTCTAATTGTTTAATTAAACTTTTTAGTTTCTGTTCCATCGTTTCCTCCTCAAAAAAAATCGCCCTCAAAGGACGATTTATATTTAACCGTGGTACCACCTTAGTTCCAGATAAAAATCTGGCTCTTATTCCCTTTAACGCAGGATTGCGGAGATGATTAGTCTCACTTAGAAAATGAATTCATTAGCGGTTTTTAAAAATGCTTGCACCACTAGGCATTTCTCTCTTATAAAAACCAAACCTAATTACTACTTTTTCGTCTTCGTATTAATATATAAACATTATAACAATAATTATAAATATTGCAAGCGCGAATCAGTTTCTACGACCAAATATCGCAAGTAAACGCAACATTTCAATATAAATCCAAACAATGGTTACTAATAATCCTAAAGATAATACCCAACCATATTTTTGATCTAAGCCTGATTCTACTGCGTATTCTATATTTCTAAAATCAAGCAATAAGAAGAAAGCTGACAAAGCAGCGCTTATCACAACGATAGTATAATAAAATTGACTGCTAAATCCAATAAATATATTAATAACTGACATAATAATTAAAGCTAATAAAGAAATCACTAATATAGACGCAAATCTCTCTGTCACTTTAATAATTTTCGTAGAATACAATACTAACATTAATAATAATACCAAAAATGTAGTCAATAAAGCTGTAGGAACAATACCTTCATATACTGTAGCGTAGAGACTAGATACTACTCCAAGAACAACTCCTTCTGATAATGCATAGATGGATGAAAATATTGGTGATAAACGAACTGACCTCGTTCCTATAATAACAGAAATGAATCCAACAATTATAGCTCCAAATAGCATTCCAAGACTTACTTGACCATATTGAATTATACCAAATGCACTAATTGTAACTAACAAGATTAAAAACATTGTTTTATATGTTACGTTTGCATAAGTTACAGGTTCTACGCTAGAATATGTATCTTCTCTAATACTTCTAAATACTGGATTTGTACTTCTAAACACTCTCATATGTAACCCCCTATTTCTGTAAGACATATTATACATTAGTTTTTTGAAGATTTTATGATAAATTGAAGTTTTTTATAAATCAAATAAAGACATTTGATTTTTTTCTATCATTCCATTAAATGTTCCTAACTCTTCTAAACGAGTAAACAGCGTAGAACTAAGTTTAGTTCTATTCTTAACATCTTGTTTTGAAATGAATGGTTTTTGATTACGAGCTTTGATAATTGTTTCAGCCACATTCATTCCTAAAGAATCTACTACTATAAAAGGTAATATCAAAGACTTTTTATCATCATCTATTATAAAGTTTCTCGCATCAGAACGGTAGAGATCAATCGGTTTAAAACTAAATCCACGTTGAACCATTTCTAAAGCTACCTCAAGTACTGTAAGCAAATTTTGTTCTCTGTCGCTTGCGTTATTGCCTAATTCTTTGATTTCATGAATTTTACGACTAATTCCTTCATAATTATTATACAAAGCTTCTGCATCAAATATAGATGCGCGTTTAGAAAAATAAGCTGAATAAAAATAGATAGGTTTGTATAATTTAAACCACGCAATTCTCATAGCCATTAATACATAAGCTGTGGCATGTGCTTTTGGAAACATGTATTGAATTTTCGAACAAGACCAAATATACCATTCGGGAACATGATTTTGTCTCATAACATTTGCATACTCTTCCCATTTTTCTGGCTTTTTAGACGCTTTTCCTTTACGGACAAACTCCATAATTTCAAAAGCTTTAGTAGGCTCGATTCCATAATCAATTAAATCAACCATGATATCATCACGACAACCTATGATATCTTTAAAATCAACTTTACCAAAAGATTTGTTAGATCCAACAACTAGGGTTTGACTATTTCCAATCCAAACATCAGTTCCATGAGATAATCCTGATATTTTAACAAGTTCTGCGAAAGATTTAGGACGAGATTGTGTAAGCATTCCTCTAACAAAATTAGTCCCAAATTCAGGAATACCAAAGGAAGCAACTTCGCTATTAATATCCGTTTTTGTCAAACCAATAATTTCCGTACTAGATAGAAGTTTATATACATTTGAATCATCTACTGGTATAGATTTAGCATCATTAAATGGAAATTCATCTTGATTTTTATGAACTAAATCCATAAGATAACGAATCATTGTCGGGTCGTCATGTCCTAAAACATCTAGTTTAAATAAATTCTTTTCAATTGAATGGTAATCAAAATGAGTGGTCTTCCAACTTTTATCCGATGCATTACCTGGATATTGAACTGGTGTAAAATCATATATTTCATTTGTATTAGGTACTACTACAATTCCACCTGGATGTTGTCCGCTTGAACGTTTAGCACCTTCAATGCCTCTTGCAAGGCGTTCCATTTCAGCGCGCCTTATTTTAATTGGTTCTAATCCTTTTTTTATTCTTTTTTCATTTATTTTTTCATAATAGTCTCTAACCATCACAAATGATGTTCTAGCAGCTGAAGTTCCAATGGTTCCAGCTCTAAAAGCATGATTTTTGCCGAATAATTCTCTAATATATTCATGCATTTTACTTTGATATTCGCCAGAAAAATTTAAATCAATATCAGGTATTTTATCTCCTTCAAATCCTAAAAATGTTTCAAATGGAATATCATGTCCATCTCTTGTCATTTCAGTTCCGCAAATTGGACATTTAGCCTTTGGTAAATCCCAACCGCAGTCTGTATTTTCAAAAATTTGTGAATATTTTTTTTCAAAATCATTTTCACCTAAAATAGCTTTTTCTTCATTGGTTTTCTTAAAGGCAGAAAAATGACATTTTGGACAAACATAATGAGGTGGTAAAGGATTAACTTCAGTAATATTTAATAATGTAGCCACAAATGAACTTCCAACCGAGCCTCTTGAGCCAACTAAATATCCATCTTTTAATGATTTTTTAACCATGAGATGAGAAATAAAATAGATAGTTGAAAATTGGTGTTTAATTATATTACCTAATTCTCTTTCCACTCTTTTTTTAACTATTTCTGGCAATGGATCCCCATATATTTCTCTAACCTTTTCATTTACCATCTTTTCTACTTTATTTTTAATTGATGGTATTCCTTTTTCAGCTAAAAACTCATCAGTAGGAGCGTATAACTTATCAGGAATAATAGTGATGTCTTCAACCAAATCAGCTATTACATTAGTATTTTTAACCACTATTTCATATGCTGTTTCTTTTCCTAAAAAATCAAATTCAGCTAACATTTCTTCTGTTGTCATAAAATATTGATTAGGTTTATTTTTTTTATGATACAAAGAATGTAACCCTCCACCAACAACAGGGGTATTAATCATAATTTCTCTGTATTTCATATCACGTGAATCCAAGTGATAAACATCAGCTGAAGCTACAACTAAAATATTTAATTCTTTCCCTACTTCAACTATTCTTCTTATAACATCCTGAATCATGTTTTTCCAATTAGGATTTTCTTCTTCTAAATAGACAAAATGACTAGGTGGTTGTACTTCTAAAAAATCATAAAATCTCGCAGCTTCAACTAATTCTTTTCTTGTTTTATTTTTAGCTATTTCAAAGAAGTAAGAATTAAAAGAACCACTAGATATTAATAATCCTTTTCTAAACTTTTGTAAACGTGATTTAAGTAATTTAGCATCGCGTTCAAAATACATTGTTAGTCCATCTGATAATAAACGATATAAATTCTTTAAACCTACCTGTTGCTTAACTAAAAGATTTATATTTGTAGGATATGGATATTTATATACCTCATCTCTAGGTATCATAAGATTCATATCTCTAAATCTATTAAACCCTTTATTTTTAACCATTTTCAACAAATGTAAAAATACTTCTGTAGTAGCCTCTGCATCATTAATTGCGCGATGATGGTTATCAAGTGTAACTTTAAATTCTTTACATAATCTATCCAAAGAGAATCTTTTCTTTTTAGGTAATAATACCTTAGCTAAAATCAATGTATCTATTGAAGGGTTTATCTTATTAGTAATTCCAAAATTGCGATAATTATGTTCTAAAAAGCCCAAATCAAAATCAGCGTTATGAGCAACTAAAATACAATCCTTACTAAAATCATAAAAGTCTATTAATACTTCCTTTAAAAGCCTTTTATTTTGAACCATTTGATTTGTAATTCCAGTTAGGTTTTCAGTAAATTTAGAAATTTCTTTTTTAGGGTTGATAAGTTCGGAAAACTTTCCTAAAATCGCTCCATTTTTAACTTTAATACCAGCTATTTCAATTAAAGTATCATAGGTAATTGATAAACCAGTTGTCTCTATATCAAAAACTACATAAGTTGCCTCTGATAATAATGCAGTGGATTCTCCTTTTGTAATAGTTATAGATTCATCATTAACAAAAACCATTTCTAATCCATATAATGGTTTAATAGGACTGTTTTTCGCTT
Organism: Tenericutes bacterium 4572_104; assembly: GCA_002084435.1. The sequence goes on along the minus strand of NBLG01000011.1, from coordinate 21,267 downwards.
TGTTATATAATTCAGGAAATGTCTGTACTGAGCCAAAATCTGATACACCAATTGCTTTGTGCCCCCACTCAACAGCGCGATCAAGATATTCTCCTATTTCATTAACTCCATCCATAGCTGTCATTTTAGTATGCAAATGTAATTCCACGCGTTTCTCTGAAGCATCATCTATTCTTGTATCGCTTTTTATAGTTTTTTTAGATTTTGCAATAGAAATCGGAACTAAAATAACCTCTTGATAAAAATCATCAAACTGTGCATAACACCTAGCTTTTATTCCATAATTTTTATCTATCGATTTATAAAAATCAATATCTGAATTTTTGATGTTTTTCTTTACTAAAAAAATAGAATCTTCTCCATCAGTCACAACTAATCTAGCCATTGTATAGCTTTTATTTTCTATTATTTCAGCATTCACTAAAATTCCTTGTACAGAAATATTAACTTTTCCACCATGGCTAACTCTATATTCTTCTAGTTCTATTTCTGTTTGAGGAATTGAACTGATAGGAGTAAAATTATTAATGTCTGACCCAGGCGTTAGATATTCAAGAACCATTTCTTTGTCGACAGCATCAAAAACGATGTGATAATCAACATCTTTTACACTTGGAATTATATCTTTAATTTTGTTTAAATGATTAATAAAATTTCGATAATGCAAAATAGGTATTGTTCGTTCAAAATGAAAATAAAATACCCATGTCTCTGATATTTCATCAACTTCAACATTATCAATTTTGCAATATTCTTTAATCATTTCATCTTCTAAGTTTATACGTTCTAAAAGGGTATCTATATAATTCAAAAAACCATCTCCAAACTAAATTCTATTATAACATATTATTTATAGGTTTTTTTATGAAAACTTGTGAAAATAAAAAACAGCCGAAGCTGTTTAAAATTTAGCTGTAACTTTCTTTTCGAGAATTTCTTCTAGAGCTTTACCTACCGGCTTTACACATTTGTTTTCTACAGATGAGTATCCATCTTTTTTAATAATCTTAGCTCTTTTTGCAGCTATATATGCTAGTTTGTATTTAGAATCTACAACTTGAAGTAAATCATCAATTGAAGGATAACGTAAACCTTCAGTATTTTTCTTAACTTGCTTAATTGTTTTTCCTTCTAACTCTCCACTAAAAGCATAGTCTCCAAATCTATTTTCTTGTACAGGACGATAGTTTAATTTTTCCTTCATCTCTTTAAGTTTTTCTAAATCTTTTTCTTTTATCATTGTTTACCCTCCATGAGTTTATAATATTTATGAATTGATCTTTCTGTTTTAGCATGTTCAGCTCTTATAATAGCATAAATACGGTCAGCTGCGTTATACACTTCATCATTAACTACAATATAGTCATATTTATATGCTAATTTATATTCTCTTTCAGCTTTTTCAACGCGTTTTTTAATTACTTCTTTTGAATCTGTTCCTCTATTTTTAAGCCTTTCAATTAAGGCTTTTTTTGAAGGTGGAACAATAAAGATAAATACTGCGTCTAAATTTTTTTCTTGAATTTGCAAGGCTCCTTGAACTTCAATTTCTACGATTACTTCTTTTCCCGCTTCCATTTGTTTTTCAATATAATCGATTGGGGTTCCATAATATTCGCCAACAAATTCAGCGTATTCTAAGAAACCATTTTCTTTAATGCGTCTTTCAAATTCTTCTCTCGTTACGAAAAAATAATCTTGACCATCAACTTCATGTTCTCGAGGCTTCCTAGTTGTCATTGATACAGAATAACAAAAATTATTATCTGGAATTTCAAATAATGCTTTTCTAATTGTTCCCTTACCTACACCACTAGGTCCACTAATGATTACTAATAATCCTTTATCATTAAGTTTCAAGCAAATCCCCCCAATCACAAAAAGATTTAAGCATTATACACATATATCAATTATTATGATATATGATAACACAAATACAATAAATAGTAAATTATTTTTAATCTATGTTATAATAATTTTGGTGGTAATATGAGTGTAGATGGACGTTTTCTTCATTTTTTAACAAAAGAATTACATAATTCTCTTTATTCAGGAAGAGTTCAAAAAATCAGTCAACTAGGAAAAACTGATTTCTTGTTTAATATTAGATGTCATAATCAGAATAGAAAATTATATATCTCATTATCAACTTCACTAGCTAGAATTAATCTAACGAAAGAAAACTATTCATCTGATTATACTCCTGGTGGTTTTTGTATGTTTTTAAGAAAACATTTAGAAGGGAGTTATATAGAAGAGGTTAAAACATTACAAAATGACAGAATTGTAGAAATAACTTTAAACGCCACTAATGAAATAGGTGATAGGGTTACTATTTATTTAATTATGGAGATGTTTAGCCGTTATACTAATTTAATTTTATTAAATAGTGACAGAATTATTTTAAATGCCTATAAGCATATATCCCCGTTTGAATCAATTGATAGAACTATTATAAATGGTTCAATTTATAAATTACCTCAAGATAATAAATTAAATCCAGATGATTATCAAGAAATAGAAAAACTATTTCAGTCAGAAACAACTTATATAGATATAATTCAAAATATAAGGGGGTTATCCCCAATATTTGCGAAATATTTGTTAAAAAAGGCTAATTATAATCATCTAAAATTATTTGAACTATACAAACAAACTGAAAAAGAACCAGTTAACCCAACTATTTCTTTAGGAAATAAGACAGAATTTTATTATTTTGATATTTTTGATAGTAATCAAGTTTATTTTTCTACTTTATCAGAATTACTAGATTTCTATTTCAACAAAGCTTCTTCATTAGAACGTGTTAAGCAAATACATAAATATCTATTTAGTTTTGTAAAACGCGAATATAAGAGAAAGAAAAATAAACTCGAAAAATTATCCTCAGATTATAACCGTGCACTTGATAATGATATTTATCGCATTAAAGGTGATATATTAATTTCAAACCAATATAAAATCAAAAAGGGTAATAAAATTTATCAGGGTTTTTCCTATGAATTAAACAAAGATATTGAAGTAGAGTTAAATAGATTATTGACACCAATTGAGAATGCTAATAAATATTATGCCAAATACAAAAAACTAAAAAAAGCAATACATTATATTGATGAACAAATTAGAATAACAAAGAGAGAAATTGAATATTTTAATGATTTAATTTTACAAATTCAAGATATGCATTCCTTAAATGATTTATATGAAATTCAAGATGAGTTAATTACAAATGGTTTTCTTTCTAAAAAGAAAAAAAGTGAGAAAAAAACCAAAAAACCTAATTTTGATATTTATGTAGATAGTAATAATATAAAGTATTTTGTTGGTAAAAATAATATTCAAAATAATTATTTAACTCACAAGTTCGCTAGAAAAGAATATTGGTGGTTCCATGTAAAAAATCAAACAGGTTCTCATGTTGTTGTAGGTAGTCCTAATGATTTAAATGAATCCACGATAAGACTAGCTGCTAATCTCGCAGTAATTCATTCAAAAAGCAAAGATTCAAGTTCAGTCCCTGTTGATTATACTAAAATAAAATATATTAAAAAGATTCCCGGAATGTTAGGCTCTTTTGTTAGCTATACAAATCAAAAAACTATTTATATAGATCCTGACCATTCCATTATTAAAGACCTATTGAAAAAGGCTAGGCAGTAACTGCCAAGCCTTTTTTTATAGTTTTTCTTTAATTTCTTTAATTATTAATTTTATAAAATTATCAATGTCAATAGTAGTTTGTTTTTGTTCTCCATACTTCCTATAGTTTACTTGATTACTATTAACTTCCTTATCGCCAATTACAAGTTGATATGGAATTTTTTTAGTTTGTGCTTCTCTAATTTTATATCCAAGTTTTTCTTCGCGATCATCAAGTTCAACACGAATACCATTTTCTTTTAATCTTTCTATCAATCTAACACAATAATCTAAATGATATTTATTGTTTACTGGTATAACCTTTACTTGAACAGGGGCCATCCAAGTAGGGAAAGCTCCGGCGTAATGTTCAATTAAGATACCAATAAAGCGCTCAATTGAACCATATAAAGCACGATGTAACATAACAGGTCGTTTCTTCTCACCGTTTGAATCGATATAAGTTAAATCAAATCTTTCAGGTAAATTCATATCTAGTTGAATAGTTCCACATTGCCAAATTCTTTTCATAGAGTCCTTTAATTTAAAATCTAATTTAGGTCCGTAAAAAGCTCCATCTCCAGGATTAACTTTATATTCTTTACCTATAGAGTCAAGCGCTTTGGCTAAAGCTGCTTCAGCTTTATTCCAAGTTGCTATTTCACCGATGAATTTTTTTTCTGGTCTAGTAGATAATTCAATATGATATTCTAAGTCAAACACTTTATACATATAATCAAAAAGACGAACTAATTCACGGATTTCTTGGACTATTTGATCTTCTGTCATAAATATATGTGCATCATCTTGGGTGAAGTTTCTAACTCTAAACAACCCATTTAAGGCTCCACTGGCTTCATGTCTATGGACAAGTCCAAGTTCACCTATTTTAAGCGGAAAATCTTTATATGAATGTATATCTCGTTTATATACTAACATACATCCAGGGCAATTCATTGGTTTTATTGCATATTCATGATCATCAATTTTAGATGTATACATATTCTCTTTATAATTTTCCCAATGACCAGATATCTCCCAAAGTTCTCTATTTAACATAATTGGAGTTTGAATTAATTTATATCCTTCTTTTATATGAACATCGTACCAAAAAGATTCTAATTCACGTCTTAAAATCATTCCATTTGGTAACCAAAATGGAAATCCAGGTCCATATTCGCTTAACATAAACAAATCTAATTGTTTTCCTAGTTTACGATGATCTCTTTTCTTTCTCTCTTCTAATAAATTTAGATGTTCATCCAATTCTTCTTTAGTGAAAAAAGCTGTACCATAAACTCTAGTCAACTGTTTATTATCGGAATTTCCTCGCCAATAAGCACCAGCTAAGCTCAATAGTTTAAAATGCTTAATCCATTTTGTTCCTGGTAGATGTGGCCCCCGACAAAGATCTGTAAAATGTTCTTGCTTATAAATACTTATTTCTTCTAATTCCGGTAATTCATTTATAAGCTCTACCTTATATGGATCATCTTTAAACAATTCAAGAGCTTTCTCTTTAGAGACAACTTCACGTTCAATTTTACTGTTTTGTGAAGCAATTTTTTTCATTTCTTTTTCAATTAAAGGTAAATCATGTTCAGATAAAACTGTTTCTCCTAAATCAATATCATAGTAAAATCCATCTTCAATAATAGGTCCCACTCCAAAATGAGCATGCGGATACATTTTTTTAACTGCTTCAGCTAATAAATGCGCAGTCGAATGACGCAAAACTTCTAATGCTTCTTGACTATCTGTAGTAATAAATTCTACTGAAGCATCGTTTTTCACAATGGTATTCATATCAACTAATTTATTATTTAACTTAGCTACGATAGATCGTTTTTTTAGTGATGGCGAAATATCATTTGCGATTTCAAACAAAGATTTGTTTTCTTTGTATTCAATTTCATTTCCCCCTGGTAATTTAATTATCATAATTATTCCTCCTTAAAAATTAAAAAAATCGTCCAAATAAAAGGACGATTTAACGCGGTACCACCTTAATTCTTATCTTACGATAAGCACTCTTCCCGTTAACGCCTGGTACGGTACTCTTTCAAGAGACAACTTCGAGGTGGTAATTATCTTGATTTATAATCTGGCTTACACCATCCCAGAATCGCTTAATATAAATTTCAGGAAATCATGTCCTCTTCAACGTCTTTATAGTAAATATTATAAAGAAAAACGCAACTATGTCAAGATATATGAGGTTTTTCTGTTAAATTAAATTCATAGGTTAAACTTTTAATTCTTTCAACTATGTTGGTAATTGATCAAGCAAACGATATTGTAAAATAGGTCCTAAAACTTCATCCCTAATAAATGCATTTGGTGTTTCGCCCCCAATATCATCTAAAAATAGAATTTCAGTATGCTTTAAAATATCAATTTTAGTTTCAAAATTATCTTTCCCAATTGATGATTTTAATTCTCTAACTAAATCAGGATAATATACGAAAGTAATTTGCCTACCAAGTTTAGCTAATTCATTTGCCATTACTGCTAGTATATAAGTTTTACCAGCTCCATATAATCCACTTACGTACATACCTTTTATATAGTTGTTTTTAGAATAATTTTTAATAAAATTCATCATATATCGATGTATTTCTTTGCGTTCTTGACCAATTAAATCAAAATCCTCTATACTTGCCTGAAATATCTTTTTAGGCACATAAAAACTACTAATATTCTTTGATGAATCAACAGCCCTATTATATCTACATCTTTCATATTCAAGACCAATATCTCCATTATATAATATTAGTTTAGGCCAAAATCCAGGCGAATTTAATTTGCATTCAAATAGCCCCTTACATTGATTACAAATATTCTTCTCATCCATATATGTCAAAATATCGTTTATTCCAGCTTTAATGGTGTCATTTGTTAAATCGTTTTTAATAATAAAATTACTAATAATTGGATCAGCCATAAAACGATCAATTATTTCATCATAATCAATTTGTTCTGTTTTAGGTAAAAAGTCATTGATTTTTTTCATAATTCACCTCTAATCCATATTTTTAATATATTCATCAAGCCAATCTATTTCCACATCATTAGGTTTATTTGTTTTACCTTGATTGTATTTTTTATTGTTTCTCATTAGGCTTAAATGTTTTACATAATCCATCGCAATTTCTACAGAATTAATTTGGTTTCTCTTCCATGAATTACCTACTTTTTGAAAGTAAGCATATCCAGGTAATACTCCATCTTTGGTTTTAGCTACATAAGCTAACAAAACATTCACTACAGTTGGATCTAAACCAACTTCATCAATTAGTCTCTCAACTATTCTAAGATCAGCTGTAGAAACCATTCCTTCTCCCATTTCTTCTAAAAGCTGAATAGGAGATACAGTTTTAAAGAATTCTACTGGATCTTTAGAGATGTTTTTATCTATAGGCTTTTCGATTGTTTTGTTTTCATTACTAGTTTGTGTATCACTTTCAAATTCATATCTTGCATTTCTAGATAAATTTACAATATTAACATTATTAAATTCATCTAAAGATTTAATTAAGACATCTTTCATTTGTAGTTCATCTAATCCATATACATAACTTAAACTTTCTACTTTTCGTTTAATAGCCTCTGTTAAACTATCCATTTGAATTAAATCACTAGGCAAACTATCGATAAATAATCTCCAATTAAAATCGTATTTACTCAAAGAGATTAATCTGTTTTTTTCTCCAGATATTAGATTTCCTTCATAGATATTTTCTTGGTTATTTATAGCTGGAAAAACTTCATTAAATGCTTTTGAAATATTGTATTTTTGTTTTTTATTAGGTCTATTTATTTTAAATATTTTTAATATTTTTTTAAATCTTTTTTTAGTTATAGAAGATATAAGGTATTGTCCCAAAATACCATCATTGATAAAACCTCTAGCGCTAAGTGGTAATTTTATTTCATAAGTAAAATTATCTCCCGCAAAAAAAGTTACCAATAATCCTATTGCCTCTAATTTATATCTATCTTGTTCTATAAGCTCTAGTTTTCTATTCAATAAAGACTCTAAATCCGAATGAAAATACTCTTCAGATATAAGTGATTGACGATCCATTAGATTCATCAATATAAGGTATAAAGTAAAAGCTGAATCTCCTATTATTGGTTGATATAACAAGGTTAATACTTGATAATCTATGCTTGAACAGAAACCTTCTCCTGAAACTATAAATATATCACTTCTTCTTAATGTTTCCAATTTAATCTCCTCACGGGTGTAATGAAATACCTTTAAAAGTTAAAATTCTTTTTAAATCCTGGTAAAATTTAACCGCTTTTTTCTTAGGGCGATTAAATCCCATAGCTGAGAAATAATTAACTTTAAAATCAATACCAGCTTCAATTGGAGTCATTTGACTAACGGTAACGATGCAATCAAATCCATTCCCAATTAAATAAATCTCTTTGTGTACTTCATTGACTTCTTTAACTATCATTTTATTTAGCTCAGCTAATTTTCTGATTCCATCAACTACCTGTTTAAAGTTATTGCGATAATACCTTGTTCTTAATTCTGGATCAACATGTAACTCTCTAGTTTCACAACTAGACGCAAAAAAACTTTTAACTGACATTTTGCTCACTCCTTAGATTTTTAAATATAATCTCAAATTGTTTTTTAGTTTGATTAATTGAAGCTGAATTATCTATTATGATATCAGAAAAACTACGTTTATCAAATAAAGCAATCTGTGAATTTATTCTTTGGTTTGCGTCTGATTCATTAAGCGAATCACGATACATAAGTCTTTTAAGTTGAGTCAATTTATCTACATATACTAAAATAACTAAGTTTGTAAGATATTCTAAATTAGCTTCAAATAATAGTGGAATATCTAAAACTATTATATTATTTCCTAATTCTTGATATTTTTTAATGCTCTTTTTAAATTCTTCTATAATAAACGGATGTGTTATTTCGTTTAACAATTCGCGTTTTTTAGAATTATTAAAAATCATTTTGGCTAAATTTCTACGATTTATTTCGTTATCAACTATTATATCTTCCCCAAAGTTTTTTACAATTTCATTATACATTATTTTATTTGTTTTTAGTAGATTTTTATAAATCTTATCTGCATCTAAAACTATAATGCCTTTGTTTTTAAAATATTTAGCTACTTCACTTTTACCACTTGCGATGCCTCCAGTTAAACCAATAACTAAAGTGTTTTCTTTACCTTGACAAGTTGGGCAATAATACGTGCCTCTCCCGCCAACTCTTGCTTTTAGAATTATATCATGACAGACAAAACATTTTTTATTTACTAAAGTATGTACCATTAATTCATTTTGAAATCTACCATCTACTCCTAAACTCGATTGATAGGTCCTTATAGTTGTGCCTCCTAAATCTATTGCGTGATTTAGAATATATCTAGCTGAATCTATTATCTTTTTTACTTGATAGATGTTAATAAATTTACCCTTAGTCATAGGATTAATCCTAGAGCGATATAAAGTTTCATCTACATAGATGTTCCCTAATCCTGATATTATCTTTTGATTTAATAAAAGAGATTTAATTGGTCTATTAGAATTTTTTATCTTTAAATATAGATCTTTGGCTTTTAAATTTGGGTTATTAGCTTCTAACCCTAGTTCATGTATGCTTTTTAAAGTAAATTCTTTATATAAATCTACAATATTCATTGTACCAAATTTTCTAACATCATGATAAGTTAAAAACTTACCATTATCTAAGTGAAAAATAATATGTTCATGTTTTGTTAGTTCATCTAAATCATTTCTAATGAAGAACTTACCTTCCATACGCAGATGGCTGATTAATGTAGTGTTTTCAAAGTCAAAAAGGAGGTATTTTCCTATTCTACGTATACCTCTTATTTCTTGACCAATAATAGTTTTTTTAAAATCTTCTACAGTTTTATCTTTAATAATTTTAGAATAAAACACCGTTATGTTAGTAATTTTTTTACCTATTATTAGATTTTTTAATGTAAGTCTAATTGTTTCTACTTCTGGAAGTTCTGGCACTATTTCACCTCATATAAATTTTTACCTGATGAATAATTAGCTAGTAATTTCGTGTTAAAATCCACGGAATTTTCCATAATTTCTTTTACTATTTTGGTTACTTCTTTTTCTTCATCTAGTTGCACATCAAAAACAATTTCATCATGAATTTGTAAGATCATTTTTGATTTTAATTGTTTTTCTTTAAATGTTTTAGCAATTTTTACCATGGCAATCTTAAGAATATCAGCTGCGGTTCCTTGGATTGGAGCATTCATCGAAATACGTTTCCCAAACTCTCTTGTTTGGTAATTTTTTGAATTGATTTCATTTATATAAATAATGCGATTAAATCTAGTTAAAACATAGCCATTTTTTTTAGCGAATTCCTGTTTTTCTTCCATAAATGTTTTTATTTCTGGATAGTTTATATAGTAATTATTTATAAATTCTTTAGCTTTTTTTAAGGAAATATGCAAATCTTCAGATAATCCCCATGGAGTTTTTCCATAAATGATACTGAAATTTATTGTCTTCGCAATTGAGCGTTCACTTTTAGTTATCGATTCTTTATTAAATATTAATTTAGCTGTTTCTTCATGGATATCCTTATTTTCTTTGAATGCTTTTATTAAATTAGTAACTTGACCCATTTCAGCTAAAACGCGAAGTTCAATTTGTGAATAATCAAATGATAGAAGAATATTATCTTTACTAGATACAAATACCTTGCGGATTAATCTTCCTTCTTCGCTTCTAATGGGGATGTTTTGTAAATTAGGTTCTTTTGAAGACAATCTTCCTGTTTTCGTTAGAGCTTGTTGGTACATTGTATGTATTTTATCATCATTTTTTAAAAGCAAAGCTTGTTTAAAGCCTTCATAGTATGTCGAATATAATTTAGTATAGGTTCTATAATCAATAATAGCTCCTATAATAGGATTAAATCCAACAAGTTTTTTCAATACTGAGATATCAGTTGAATATCCTGTTTTTGTTTTTTTATATATTGGTAGACCAAGTTTTTCAAATAGAATTACTCCCAATTGCTTTGGGCTACTAATATTAAATGATTCTCCAGCTAAAGCATATATCAATTCTTCGGATTCTTTAATCTTAGATTTTAAATTTAATCCAAATTCATCAAGGCTTGTATTATCAATGCATATTCCATGAAATTCCATTTCAGATAGAGCTTTAGCTAGTGGTATTTCTATATCGTATAATAATTTTTCTTGATTGAGTTCTTTAAGTATTTTAATAGCTTCTGATTTTGTTTTTGCGATTGCGTTTACTTTGGATATAATGTGTTGAATATATATATCTTTTTCTGGTATATGATATTTAGCTCCCTTACCATAAACTTGTTCATCAAATAAAACATCATAGTAATCATAGGATTCAACTACTTCTCTAAATTCATTTTGATTTACACTTGAATTTTTCAAATAAGCAGCCAATAACAAATCATATTCTATTCCTCTTATCTTAATGTTATTCCAAAGCAATTGAACTTTTATGGCTTTTAAATCATATACTGATTTTTTGTATTTATCAGACTCTAAAAATTCAATAAAGCTTTTACTGTTAATAGCTACATCAAAGGGAATAAAGTAAGGAATTTCTGAAAAAATAAGTCCAAATCCTAAAGGTTTAGCTGTATGATAATTTTGTCCAAACAATTCTAAATGCAAATAACAGTGACTGTCTAATATCACCTTGATTTCTTCTGGCTTTTTTATTAATACATAATCAATTTTTTCTGATTTCTTATTCCCTTCAAGGTTTTTAATGAAGGAATGAAAATTCATCTTTTGGTAAAATTGAATTAGTTTATCTTTATCAAATCCATTATATTTTGTTTTTTCTATTTCGATATTATTACTAAAATCAGTAACTATTGTGGCTAATTTTTTAGAGAAAAAAGCTATTTCTCTGTTTTCTTCAATTCTTTCTTTTAGTTTCCCTTTTAACTCAGAAGTATGTTCATATAAGTTTTCTAAATTTTGATATTTTTCTAATAATTTAGCAGCTGTTTTAGGACCTATACCAGGAATCCCAGGTATATTATCAGATGAGTCTCCTACTAAACCTTTATAATCAGTAATCTGTTTTGGGGTAATTCCCATTTTTTCTTTTAAGTGTTCTGGGGTAAATACTTCAATCTCTTTTAATCCTTTTCTTGAGACTATTTGATTTATATTTTCATCTAATAATTGCATTAAATCGTGATCATTACTATAGATAGTAATTTCATTAAATTTATCTTTAAAATGTGTAGCTGCATACCCGATAATATCATCCGCTTCATATAATTCTTTTTGATAGAAATAAACTCCTAAGGCTTCAAGATATTCTTCCATCAAAGGAAACTGCATAATTAATTCATTAGGTGTTTCTTTTCTCGTTCCCTTATATTCTGGATATTCAATATGGCGATGAGTCTTTCCTTTAGGGTCTAACGCAACTAATACATGCGTAAATTCAAGAGACAATAATTTTTTCATTGCATAGGCAAAGCCATAGATTCCATTAGTATATAATCCATCTTTGTTTTGCATTAAATTGCCTGTATAAGCTGTCGCATAATATGATCTAAATAATAAATTGCTTGCGTCTATTAATAATAATTTTTTCATTAATTCACCACCATATATTGTTATTATATTGTATCATATCATGAAGAAAAATGCACAAACCTTGTGCATTTTACCATCCATCTATGATTAATGATTCTTATTTAACAGTATTAATAACCCCTTAAGTATCAATGAATCATCTAAAATCATTTTCTCATTTGTAAGAGGATAAATTACTTTAGCATGGCCTCCTGTTAAGACAACTGTTAAATCATTTTTATTTAACAGTTTTTTAACTCTTTGAATGATTCCATCTATCATTGATGCGTGTCCATACAAAAGCCCTGATTTGACTGCATCGGTTGAATTGGTACCTAACATTTTTTTAGGAGGTAATAATTCTATTTGTGATAACAAAGAAGCTTTATTAATCAAAGCATTTTTACTAGTTGTAAGTCCTGTAGAAATTATTACACCTTTTAAGGTCTTTTTTTCTATATAAGTAAAAGTAGTAGCTGTACCTAAGTCTATGATTAGACAGGTTTCATCATATAGATTACTAGCAGCCACTGAATTCCCGATCAAATCCGCTCCAACTTCTTTAGGATTATCAACAATAATTTGGATGCCTGTTTTTAATCCTTGACCTAAAAACAAAGGTATAATATTACAGTTTTGTTGGAAAAACTCTCTAAATACCTCATTTAATTCTGGGACAACTGAAGATACTATAGCTTCTTCACAAGGAGGTAAAAACTCTTTTAATAATACAGAGTATTCATCATAAGAACGATTTTTTTCTGTATTTAAGCGATATACCTTATCAATAGTTAATCCATCATTTGTTAAGCCTATAGCTATAGTTGTATTTCCAATATCTATAACTGCTTTCATAATCAATACCTCACTCTGTTAATAAAGAATTACTGTTATTAAATTTAAGATAAACAAACAATCTATCAGCTACAATACCACCGATAACCGCAGCTAAAACTGCCTCAATAATTCCATTAGTAATCAACACTCCCCAAATCAATTTCAAAGCTAAGCCCAAGGTATCTGTACCTTTCATTAATGTAAGCACATCCCCTCCAACAATACTTGAGAAATTAGCATTGCTTATAATCATTGGGAATGTCGCAACCATCATAGGTAATACTAAAATTGAATGCAATAAAGATAATAAGAAGAAACTTACTGCAATTGCTATAATGCGTTGCTTAATAATTTTCGAGAAGAGTCTATAAACATCATAGATTGCTAGTCCAAATAAAAACCTTGGTAAGATTGAAACCCATGGGAAAATGAAAATAAAATCAAATCCCCCACTCATAGCTCCTCTAATCAGTGATACCACACCAAAAATAGTAGCTAGAATAATAGCCGGTTTTCTTCCTAATAAGATTCCTCCGATTAAAACTGGAATATGAATAATAGTAGCTGATACTCCAAAAACCGGAATAAATCCTAACCAAGGTACAAATGCCATAATTACAATAATTGCAATAAACATTGCAAGTACTGTCATTTTGCGAATACGTTCGCGTTTTGTCAAAGTGTTTTTAGTTGCCATAATAAATTTCCTTTCCAAGCCACTTAAGTGGTCTCATAAGTTTTTATTGTTTAAATTAAACGTTCTCTTTGATTTCGTTTAACTTATTAAAATCTAATTCTTTTAACATTGCAAGTATTACATTTTTTACAGCTAGATAATCATCTTTATGAATTATAGAAGTAGTTGAATGAATATACCTTGCGGGCATTCCAATCGTACATACTATAACTCCTTCACGAGATAACTGCACAGCGGCTGCGTCAGTTCCTCCTAGTGATTTATAATATTGGAATGGAATGTTATTCTTTTTAGCTGTTTCTTCGATAAAGCGTTTCATTCCTTGATGTAGCAAAGCTCTTGGATCATAAAAGCGAATCATAAATCCCTTTCCTAATGAACCTCCAACATCTCCACCATCAAATGTATCTTGACAAGGAGAACAATCTACCGCAATAAATACGTCTGGTTTAATTTTAAATGATGAAGTCTTGGCCCCTCTTAAACCTACTTCTTCTTGTACATTAGCTCCAGCATAAAATTTGCATGGTAATTCATCTTTGTTTACTGTTTCTAGAATATCTAATGCCATTGCACAACCAAAGCGATTGTCCCAAGCTTTTGAAAATATCTTTTTGCCATCAGCTGATTCAGTATAATTGTTTCTGAAAACGATTTGTTGGCCAATTTTTACTCCAAGTTTATAGGCATGTTCCTTACTGTCAGCTCCGATATCTAAAAAGAAATCATCGAAGCTAGATACTTGTTTTGAAACATTATCCCTTAATAGATGCGGTGGTTTAGCTCCAACTACACCAGGAACTTTACTACCATCATCTAAAATGATATCCATGTGTTGAGAAATCATTACTACGGGATTAATTGATCCTATAGAAATCATTTTTATTAATCCTTTATTAGTAACTTCTTCAACCATAGCTCCAACTTCATCCATATGCCCAGCTAGCATAACAGTAGGACCATCTTTATCTAAGTTAATCCCTCCAAAGATAGAACCTAAATTATCATAAACTATCTCTTCAGAATTTGGTTCTAAATGTTTTTTCATATAAGCTCTTACATATTTTTCATGAGATGAAACTCCTGGAAGAGATACCAAATCTTTATAATATTTTTTCATTAAAATCTCCTTTATATATTGCTTTTAAATAAAAAATTAAATTCCCTTTTTCTACAAAGCGTTGTTCAAATTCTGTTTGAATATTGTCTTTAGGAAGACTTTTATATAAATTTAAATTTATATCTTTTATATAGAAACTCTTGTGATTATTAAACTGCATTAATGAGTATTGAAATAGTTTGAAATTATCTGTTTTCATTTTAATACAGCTATTTTCTTTAAGAATATTTTCATATCTCTTTAAAAACCTAGTACTTGTCAATCTTCTTTTTGCTTGGCGTTTCTTAGGCCAAGGATCAGAAAAATTTAAATATATTAAGTCTATTTCAGAATGGCTAAATATTTCATCAACTCTTTCTGCATCTATTCTTATTAATCTAACATTAGGTAAAGGATTAAGTATAAGTTTTTCTAAAGCCCTTATTATTACTGAGTCAAACTTTTCAATTCCAATAAAATTAATACTAGGATATTTTAAAGCAGATTCATATATAAATTTACCTTTTCCACAACCTATTTCTAAATGAATTGGATTCCTATTATGAAATAATTCATTCCATTTTCCTTTATAATTCTCTGGATTATCAATTACAATATCATTATTTTTTTTTATTGTTTCTTTAGCATATCTAACATTGCGAAGTCGCATATTATTCTCCAGCTAAGCGTTCAATGCTTTCTGCATATATCGCAATAGCAACCAACATTTTTTTGATATTTAATCTTTCGTTTGGTTGGTGTGCTAATTCTTCATCCCCAGGAAAAATAGGCCCAAAAGCTACAGCTTTTTTAAGCTGTCTTGCGTATGTTCCTCCACCAATTGACATAATTTCTGATGATTCATCGTTAGTGTATTTTTTATATGCATTGTGTAATTCTTTGATTAAAGGTTCTTTTGGGGATACATAATGAGGAACGCTATTAGCATCTAATTTATATTCCAAATCAAATTCTGAAGCTGCTTCTTTCATCTTAATTTCTCCAGAAACAAAATCATAATTTCTTGGATAACGAATATTACATCCAATATCCACTTTCAATCCATCATATTTGATAAAGCCAATATTGTTTGTTAGTTCCTTCATTTCTTTATCATAACAGCTTAATCCTAATTTATTACCATAATGATCAAATGTAAGATATTTATCTAACATATTAATAAAAGGAACTTCTGTATAATCTTTTAAGAAACCTACCATTAAACTAATTGCATTTACTCCTTCTTGTGGGGTAGCTGCGTGAGCATTTCTGCCAAAAATAGTATATTTATTATCTTCTACTTTACCTAAATAATTGTTTTTCAAAAGGTATTCTTTAAATTCTTTTTTCAAATCTTTGTTTAATTCAGCTTGGCATTCATCAGGAACTACATTATAGCGTTCTCCTGCATACATTGATTTAATTAAATTATCCTCTTGTTCACCAACAAAATTATATGTATAAATGCCTTTTTCAGCGTATATTAAAGGAAAATCAGCATCAGGAGCGAATCCTATATCTGGCATTTTTTCTTTTTCTAAATAGTGCAATAGTCCTCTCATGCCTGTTTCTTCATCACACCCAAGGATTAGACGGACTTTTTTGTTTAATTTAATTCCTTGATCTTTTATCATTTTAAGCGCAATAAAAGCCGCAACTGTAGGGCCTTTATCGTCCATAGCGCCTCTTGAATAGATATACCCATCTTTTAATGTAGCTGAAAATGGTGGGTTAATCCACTTACCTCCAGCAGGAACTACATCTAGATGACCTAAAATACCTAGTATTTCTTCTCCCTCACCATATTCAATATGTCCAGCATAATTATCTACATTTTTAACCTTAAATCCTGATTCTTCACCAAGTTTTAACATAAAATCTAATGCTTCACGAATTTCTTTTCCAAATGGAGCTTCTAAATTATTAGGATTATACTCTGTTAATAGTGTAGGAATCCTTAATAATTCTGAAACGGTTGTAATAAATTCTTCTTCATAGTTTTTTGCAATTTCTAACCAATTCATTTTCATCACTTTCCTTTACTAATATTCTATCATAATTATTGTTTTTTTTTAAACAATTTTAATTTACTGTTTAGGCACTATATAATTTGACAATCATTCAAATTAAAGTATAATATATTAATAGCACAATTAATTTTAAAAGTAGGTATTACTATGGTCAGAAAAATCGCAATGGAAAACCTAACATGTTCTAATTGTATCTCAAAAGTAGAACGTAGAACTAGTCGTTTGCCTTATGTAAACAGCGCTTCTTTTAATTATGCTAAGCAGATATTGCTTGTGGATTTTAAAAAAGATTATGATGAAGATGTTGCTTTAAAGGAAATAAAGGAAATAGTTGATATTTTAGAGAATAATATTATTACTCATTATTATGAGGATAAAGTTATTATTAAAAAAATCAATTTTTTTCACGAATATAAAATAGTTTTAGTGGGAATGTTATTAATTACAATAACTTTTTTTGGCTTTAGAATCTTCCCTATTATCAATCAAGTATTCGGAACTAATTTAACTCCATTAAATAACACCCTTAAGATTATATTTTATTGGGGTGGGTATTTATTACTTATATCTAAATTACTTATACAACAGATTAAAGGCATTCATAAATTTGATATTTTTAATGAAAATACCTTAATGATTATCGCTACTTTTGCGGCTATGTTTATTGGTAAATATGAGGAAAGTGTAGCTGTTGTTATTCTATATTCAGTTGGAGAGTATTTACAAAATAGGGCTGTGGCTCATTCTAAGGATGAAATATCTTCTTTAATTAATCTTAAAGTTGAATACGCTAATGTTTTAATAGGTAATAAGGTTGTAGTTAAAGATCCTTCACAGGTTAATGTAGGCGATATTATTATAGTTAAACACGGAGACCGTATTCCTTTAGATGGAAAAATAATCACTGGTTCTACTTCTTTAAATACTTCAGAATTAACTGGTGAAGCTAAGCTTAAAACAGTTGATGTTGGCGATGAAGTGTTAAGCGGTAATATTAATGTTGGTGATGTTATTCATATCAAAGTCACAAGTAGATATGAAAATTCTACACTGTCTAAGATTATTGATTTAATTGAAAACTCAACAAATTCAAAATCTAAAAGAGAGATGTTTATTACAAAATTCGCTAAAATTTATACTCCTATTGTTGTAGGCCTTGCATTATTATTAGTTCTTTATGGAGTAATCTTTGATTCAGCTAATGTTACTACTAGTGATGGATATATCTATAGAGCAGCTATATTTTTAGTTATTTCATGTCCTTGCTCATTGGTATTATCTGTGCCACTTGCTTATTATGCAGGAATAGGTACGGCAGCTAAGAATGGAATTTTATTTAAAGGTTCAACTTATTTACATTTAATTACTGAAACTAAAACTATTGCTTTAGATAAAACAGGAACTTTAACTTACGGCGAGTTTTTTGTAAAAGCTGTTAGTAATCCTGAGGCATTAAAATTAGCTGCTTCAATTGAATGCTTTTCTAATCACCCTATTGCTAAAGCTATTGTTAAATATAATAAAGAACCTCTTTATACAGTTAAAAATATCAAAGAAATTCCTGGTTATGGTATTTCTGGTACTATTAATAAAAAGACGTTACTTGCTGGAAGCAAATCTTTCTTAGAAAAAAATAATATTGAAGTTAATATTGACAAGATTGAAGTTGGTTCTTATACGTTTGTTGCTCTAGATAAAGACTTTATTGGCTACATTCTTATTAAAGATGAACTAAAAGAAACTTCAATGGAAACAGTTAGAGACTTCACAAAACACTATGATACTGTCATGTTAACCGGTGATAATGAAATCTCCGCAAGAGATGTGGCAATGCAACTCGGTGGTATTGAATATTACGCAGAACTATTACCTGAACAAAAGCTTGAAAAATTTAATGAAATCAAGTCTAATTCTATTTCGATGTTTATTGGAGACGGAATAAATGACGCTCCTCTATTAAAAAATGCGGATATTGGAGTTTCACTAGGATCTGCTACTGATTTAGCAATTGAAGTATCTGATGTTATTATTATGAATAATGATATAAGATTGTTAAAGAAAGGTATGAGAATCGCTAAAAAAACAAGACAGATTTCAGCGCAAAACATTGCTTTTTCTTTAACAATTAAGATTTTATTCTTAATAATGTCTACTATTGGTTTTATGTGGATGTGGTTATCTATATTTGCGGATGTAGGTGTAGCTATTATTTGTGTTTTGAATTCATTAAGAATAATTTACCAAAAAAAATATTTACAAAGAGACTAAAACATTATATTTTAATTTAAAAAACTACGAAATTAATCGTAGCTTTTTATTTATGTTTAATCATAGCGTAACGTTTTTTCCCTTTTCTAATAATTGTATATTTCTTACCAAAAGCATTTTCTTTTTTAATGATAAAATTTAAATCATTAATCTTTAATCCATTTACTGAAACTGCATTATTCTTAATCATTTCTCGCGCTTCTCGTTTGGATTTAACTAAATTAAGACTTATTAAAGCATCGATAAGTAGTATTTCTTCACTTATATCAATTGATTCTAAATGACCGAATCCCATTTCAATTTCACTCGCATCTAAATCTAAAATATCGCCACTGAATAAAGCATTAGATACATGGATAGCTTTCTTTAATTCTAATTCTCCATGAACTAAAGTAGTTAATTCTTTTGCTAGTTTTTTTTGCGCTAAACGCTTTTCAGGATGATTTTTAATTTCTATTTCTAAACTATCAATTTCTTCTTTAGTTAAACTAGTAAACTGTTTTAATCTCATCAAAACATCTGCGTCAGCTGTATTAATCCAATATTGATAAAATTCGTAAGGTGATGTCTTATTTTTATCTAACCAAATAGCGCCTGATTCTGTTTTACCAAATTTAGTTCCATCAGATTTAGTTACAAGTGGGAATGTGAAACCATATGCTTTAGCATTGACTGAATGAATTTTACGTATTAACTCAAGACCAGCTGTAATATTACCCCATTGATCTTGCCCGCCTATTTGAAGCTGACAGTTCATATTTTTATATAGGTATTCAAAATCCCAAGCTTGTAAGATTTGATAAGCGAATTCAGTAAAAGAGATTCCATTTTCAATTCTAGATTTAACAGAATCTTTATTCATCATATATGTTACATTAAAATGTTTTCCTATGTCGCGTAAAAATTCAATTGAGTTTAAACTTGAAATCCAAGTGTAATTATTAACAACTTTAGCATTTGGCAAAATATTTTTAACTTGTTTTGTCAAAGCTTCAGCGTTTTTTACCTCCACCAATAACCAAAATAGGTTGATGTCCATATTCCATTAACCTTTTAGCCACTAAATAAGCTAAAAGATGCCCAACATGTAAACTATCAGCTGTTGGATCAGCTCCTAAATAAAATGTAAGTTTTTCATTATTAAGTTTTTCTTCTAATTCTTTATCTGTAACTTGATATAATAACCCTCTCCATTTAAGTTCTTCAAATAATGTCATTTTAAACCTCCATAAAATTTTTTTTTGTGTATTTTTAATCCATAACATTAGAAAAATCGCCCTTTACAAAGGACGATTATAATTAACCGCGGTACCACCTTAATTCACATAGTGCACTCAAAAGATAACGGATTTACCGTGCCTTAAAGGCAAAATAACGTAATTCAAAATATATTTCCTTCTAGTTTTCACCGACCACTAGATCTCTTTTTGCTAGTAAATATATTTCTACTATTAAAACCTTTTACTTAGTAGTTTCTCTTTCAATTATATTGTGATGTAATACATTAAATTTTTGTTCAACATAATCTCCATCTATTTCTTTTTTCAATAAAGCCATTGCTTTAGCGCCTATTTCTAGGATAGGAATATCAACACAAGATAATTTAGGACGGCTTAATGAAGCATATTTTGTGTTTTGGAATCCATATACAGAAATATCTTTTGGTATTTTTTTACCTTTTTCAATCATTGTATTAATAAATGATACTGCAATAGAATCCCTAACTGCTATAACACCGTCTATTTTCTTTCCTGAATCCTTAAATAATTCATTAAAATGAACTGTATTAACAGATATATCTCCACTAGTTCTAAGAATATTTATTTCCAATCCAGCTTCTTTCATAGCTTTTATATATCCAGCTTCTTTTAAATCATTAACCATATATTTTCTCGCCGTAGTCAAAATATAAATATTTTTTCTTCCTTGTTTGATTAAACGATTCGTCGCTTCATAACCAGCTTTAAAATAATCGATACATACTGTAACTAGTTTATTATCATATGGATATAATGTATTAGCCAAAACAATTGGAACTTTATATTCTTCTTGGATTGTATTCAACATTGC
>NBLG01000002.1 GCA_002084435.1 Tenericutes bacterium 4572_104 | reverse complement strand
AACATTTCTGTTTCATCTCTGTTTTCATCTTTTAAAACATAAACAATTAAAGAATAATGATACTTATGAGCTTCAACCGCAACGCCATTTAACATTTCTGCGACAGATGAACGTGACATATCTGGAACAATAACTGCGACAGCTGTTGATCTTCTGCTAGCCAATCCTTTAGCAAAAGCATTAGGTTTATATCCTAATTCATTTATTACTTTAAGAACACGATCTCTTGTTTCTTTTTTTACTTTTTCTGGATTGTTTAATGTTCTTGAAACAGTGGCTAATGATACTCCTGCTTTCAAGGCGACATTATATATTGTAGCTTTACTCATAGAATCAAACTCCTTTACCTATGGGATAATTTATGTATATTTTATCATTAAAAACAAATACATGCAATAAAATTACATTATTTTACAGTGTTTTCATTAGTTTTGTTATATTGATATTTAATATATATTCAACAAAAAAAACTAAAAATCACTTCTAAAACTATTCACATTATAGCATATGTTAAAGAAAACAAAAAGTCTCTAAGCGAAATAGCCTAGAGACCTTTTTAAAAGTATTCTTATCGTCTTTCTTTAATCCTTGATGCTTTAGCAGATAATCCACGAATATAACCTAAGTGAGCTCTTCTTACTTTTCCTCTGCGTTTTACAACTATTTTGTCAATCATTGGTGAATGTAATAAAAATGTTTTCTCAACTCCTACACCATAAGATATTTTTCTTACAGTATAAGTTTCTCCTACACCACCGTTTTGTCTTTTAATACAAAGGCCTTCAAAGATTTGAATACGTTCACGGTTACCCTCTTTGATTTTGATGTGAACTTGTAAAGTGTCTCCGGGACGAAATTCTGGAATGTCTTTTCTCATATATTCTTGAGAGACTTCTTTAAGTAATTGCTGCGACATTTTGGTCAACTCCTTTTTTGAAATCTATGTTCTTGGAGTTTCAGCGGAACATAGTATAGATAAATTCTTTTCAGCGTTAAGTATTATATCATAGTAGATAGATAAAATCAATTATTTTTTTCGCTATTTTTAACTAAATCGGGGCGCCTTTCTCTTGTCCTTTTTTCTTTCATTTTTTCACGCCATTTATTAATTTCAGAATGGTTACCACTCAGTAAAACATCAGGTACCTTTAATCCTTTGAATTCACGAGGTTTCGTATACTGTGGGTAGTCTAAAGAATCATCGTAAAAAGAATCGTTTTTATATGAAGCACTTGATCCGAGTACTCCAGGAATTAAACGAGATACAGAATCGATAACAGCCATAGCTGCTATTTCTCCTCCAGTTAATACATAGTCTCCAATAGATATTTCTAAATCAATATAGTTTCTTATGCGTTCATCAAACCCTTCATAATGACCACAGATTAAAATAATATGTTTATATTCAACTAATTCTTTAGTTATCTTTTGATTATATGTTTTTCCTTGAGGAGTTAATAATATCTTTAAAGCACCTTGATATCCATCTACGCTTTTTAGTGCATAGTAGAGTGGTTCAACTGATAAAACCATTCCTCCTCCTCCTCCATAAGGAGTATCATCTACTGTTTTATGCTTGTTTGTGGAAAAATCACGAAAATTAATTAATTCTATTTCTAGAAGATTATTCTTTTGTGCTCGTTTTAGAATCGATTCATCTAATATGGGAGAAAACATCTCTGGAAATAATGTTAAAACAGTTATTTTCACAATAATCCCTCCATTTCAATGATTTCTATAAAACCTTTATCTAGATTAACTTCAATAACAAATTCATTTCTAAATGGAATTAAAGATGTTTTTTCATTATTTAATAAAATCTTGAGATAATCTCCTTGAGGATAAGATAAAACATCTTTTATCTTTCCAATAATTTCATTGTTTTGGTATACTTTTAAATCTATTATTTCTGAAATATGATATTCATCTTCAGATAAACTAACTTCATCTTCAGGCAAAACAAAAATATCTGAATTCTTATATATCTCAACTTTATTAATGTCTTCAAACCCATCTAATACTATATAATCCATATTTTTAAGTTTCTTATATGATTTTACTTTAAATGGAATATATTCATTTTGATAATATATATATATTGTATTTCCTTTTTTGTATCGATCATTTTGAAAATCTGTTAAAGAGTGAATTTTTAATTCACCTTTTATTCCTCTAGTATTAACAATTTTACCTATTTTTATATAATCCATTCTATCATTCCCTTTATATGAATTGTATCATAAATGAACTTTTTTTAAAACAAAAAGAAGTTGAAATCAACTTCTTTATCCTTGTATTTTTATCTCTCCTGCTTTTATTAAAGTAAATTTAGTAACTACAGGTCCAATTAACCCATAAATCACAGAAGATGCTAGAATAATCGCTTTTACTTGAGACCCTAATACTTCAGGCAACATATGAGTCGCAACTAAGCTAAGCCCAATCGCAACACCTGCTTGAGGTATGAGAGAATATCCTAAATATTTCCTAACATTGGATTCCATCTTGGTAATCGCAGCTCCTGTAGAAGCTCCTAGATATTTGCCTAAGAATCGGAACAACATATAAATAATGCCTAATAATCCAACAGTAGTTAAAACGGATAATTGTAATTCTATACCACTCAAAACAAAGAACATAATATATATAGGTGGGGTAAAGAAATATATTAATCCATTTACTTTTTCATCATGTTCAGAATAGTTAGTAAATATCATTCCTAAAGTCATACTTCCTAAGATATAAGATCCTCCAAGTTTATCAGCGACAAAAATAGTAATAAATACTGACATAACAACTAAACTGATACGGTTTCCTCTACCTGTAAACCATTTTGTAGCTAAGACAAGAATAATTCCCATTATTCCTCCAACTACAATTGAAGTTATAATTTCAATAATAGGGTGTATTACTTGCATCAAAACTGTATCATGTACTCCTGGAGTTAATGCATTAGCAATCGCAATACAGACTCCAAATAAGATAACCGCTACTGAATCGTCAATTGCGACAACGCTAATTAAAGTTTCAGTTAGTTTTCCCTTTGCTTTATATTGACGGATTACCATTAATGTTGATGCTGGAGCTGTAGCGGCAGCTATTGACGCAAGTATTAATGAGAATCTTAAATTTTCATTGGTTAAATGACCTGTGATTGCGAATAATCCAATCAAAGCTCCAAAAACAAATAAAACTCCAAATGATGCTTCAAATATAGCTATTACAACAGGTTTTGTCCCTACTTTTTTAAAGTAGTCAAACTTCAGTTCATTACCAATTGTAAAAGCTATAAATCCAAGTGCTACAACCGATACTAGTTCTAGTCCTGGTATTGCATCTGATTTTACAATATTTAATACTGATGGTCCTATTATTACACCACCAAGTAAATATCCTGTAACATTAGGCAGTTTTAAGTATTTAGCAAATTTACCGAACAAAAGTCCTGTGGCGATAATTATTCCAGTATATAGTAAAACACTAAATTCCATAACTAGATTATTTTCCCTTTAATATCATCTATGGATAATGTAAAAGCTATACCAGAATTAGGTTTATCTAACCCACCACATACTTCATCGATTATTTGAAAAATAGTTTTCACTAATTCATCATCGACTGCCATAAGGATAACTCGTGATTCTTTTCTTGGATTTTCAAATAGAGCTTTTAATGATCCGATGAATTCCATATCATCATTTTGAATTAATCTGCCTACCATTCCAGTTGAATTCAAAATGGTTGCGCCATTAATATTTTTTTCTTTTAATTCATGTAAAAATTCATCGAGATATTCAGTTCTATTCATTACATATACTACTAGTTTCATATTATCTACCTCTTTTTCGCCTTTTTCATTATACTCCCATGATTGATAAAGTCAAGATTTATTCTTTTATATTTTCTAAACACAGTGAATAAAACCCATGAAAACGTTTTGCCCAATAAAATTCATTATGTTCAGCTTCTTTATCTATTAACATAATAACATTATCCGATGGTATTTTTTTTCTAATTAATTCATCAAATTTTTTTTGATATTTGATGTATAAGCTGCTAAATTTACCATTTTCTTTCGTACCCATATCGTGATATATTATTATATTTTTATCGATATTAATAGATTTAATCGAATCAAAAAATGGTTTTCTTACAAACCAAAAAGCTGGTGAAAAAGCGCCTATAATAGAGAATATATTTTGATATTTTAATCCTAGATAAATAGAAATAATTCCGCCGCACGAACTTCCGGCAATAAAAGTATGATTTCTATCTTTATAAGTCCTAAAATTACTATCGATATATGGTTTTACTTGAGTTATAATAAAATCTCCATATTCCAAAGCTTCAGGTTTAATTTCTAATTTTGGCACTCCTACTTTTTTATTAATATAATGTATAACATTTTTAGCTAATGCAGGTGAATACTCTTGTATTCTTTTTGTTGGATGTGAATCCATACCTACAATAATCATTTCTCCTAAATTATCCATTGTTTTTAATACTTCCCATGAATAATTACTGTAAGGTGATTTATTTACTAAATTTTGCCCATCATGCATGTATAAAACAGGATAATTATCCTTAGTTAAAAAATAATTTTTTGGTAAGATAATTCTTACTTTCTTTTTCCTGCTATTCAAAGAATTCATTTTAAATTCTTTAATTATTATTCTTTTATTCACCTTATCACTTCCTTATGCTATTATAATATATATGATTAAATTTTAAAATATATTGAGCTATTTAATTGTTTTTATGTATAATATTAATAAAAGGTGGTTGTTATGAAAAGATTATTTAAAATTATATTAGTTTTACTTTCTTTATTTATTGGTTTCATATTAGCATTTATTTTATTATTACAGATATTTGAATATCGTCCAGCTGATATTACTGAATTACAAATTGAACATCCCGTTTCTGATTCTACAGAAAATTATGTAAGTTTAGATTCAACTTTGAAGATTCTAACTTTCAATACTGGATATGCTTCTTTAAGTCAAACAGAAGACTTTGTTATGGATGGTGGTAGTAAAGGTAGAATGGATTCTTTAACTGAAGTAGAGACGAATATGAGTGGTATCGCAGGCATTCTTGAAAGAGAAAATGCAGATATCTATCTATTACAGGAAGTTGATACCGATTCAAGTCGTTCATATAATACAAACCAATATGAATACTATCAAAATATTTTAGGAACTTCTTCTGTTTTAGCTTATAATTATAGATGTATTTTCGTACCTTTTCCTTTTAATCCAAGCCAAATGATGGGTAAGGTTAACTCTGGTATAGTAACTTATACTGATTTATATAGTGAAAATCCTATTCGCGAACAACTACCAGGAAGTTTCTCTTGGCCTATTCGCTTAGCTCAATTAAAGCGTGCGATATTAATTTCTAGATTCCCAATAGCTTCTAGTGATAAAGAGTTAATTGTTATTAATGTTCATATGTCCGCTTATGATGATGGTTCTTTAAGAGAATTACAAACTCAAGCTTTACAAGAAGTTGTCCAAACTGAAACTGATGCAGGTAATTATGTTATTGTCGGTGGTGATTTTAATCAAACATTACCTGGAGCTGTAGATATAACTTATGATTCTTCAACTGATTCATATACTTATGATTATCTCTATGAGTTAAAGGAAGATACAACTTGGACTGCCCCTCCAATTGACGCCGATTGGTTTATTGATAACCATTATCAATTTGGAGTTGATACTACTAATCCAACTTGTAGATTATTAAATCATCCATATGACACAGAAAATGAAAATAATAATCAATATTATGTTATTGATGGATTTATTGTATCGCAGAATATAACAATTCAAAATATTCATACATTAGATGAAGACTTCAAATACAGTGATCACAATCCTGTAGTAATAGAAATTAAATTAAATTAAATATCAATATAAAAAAACTTGTTTCTAAGAGACAAGTTTTTTATTTTATGTTATTTCATTTTATTAGTATATCTATATAATATTAACCCACCTATCGCGGATAATAAAAAACTACCTATTACTACATTATAAAATCCCATATTTGAACCTGATAAAGGAATATTATCAAAATTCATTCCATAGAATGATGCGACTAAGGTAGGGATAGCTAAAACAATAGTAATAACAGCTAAAGCTTTCATCACAATATTTAAGTTATTTGAGATAATTGATGCGAAGGCATCCATCATACCAGCTAAGATATCTCTGTAAACAGAGCACATTTCAATTGCTTGATTTACTTCAATTTCAGTGTCTTCAAGTAAATCAAAATCATCTTCATACTTTTTGAATTCTGCACTTCTAGTTAATTTATTTAAAACAACTTTATTTGCATTTAAAGCAGTTGAAAAATATACTAATGATTTATTTAATTCCATTAAATCAAACAGTTCTTTGTTTCTCATTGAATGATGTAATTCTTTTTCAACTTCTTTGGTTTGATTATCTATTTTTTTTAGATATGTTACATAAGTCATTGCTAAACGGTATAAAAATAATAAAGTCATTCGAACTCTTTTATGAGGTTCGATTTTTCTATTTTTTAACAATAGATTCTTAACTAAATCTGTTTCCTGTGCACTTACTGTAATTAAGTGTTCATCAGTATGTATAATCGCAAATGGTGTAGTTGTATACGCATTTTCACTGTTTTTTACTGGATCATAAAGAGGAACATCTAAAACTATTAATTTCGCATTATCTTCAGAATCAATATGAGCTGTTTCTTCTTCATCTAAAGCGCTAGTTATAAACTCTGTAGGAACATTTAATTTCGATTGAAACCATTCTATTTCTTCACTTGATGGTGCAGTAATTTCTATCCATGAACCCTTGATTAGTTCCTTGATGTCATCAATTTGGACTATTTGTTTTTCTAGTTTTCCATCTTTTTCTAAATATTGTCTAATCATAATTATCACATCCTTCTAGAGTTTTATTAAAATATAATTATATTATAACTCTCAAAATTTTTTTATCAACTGCATTTAATTAATAAAAAAATACTTCTAAAGTCTATACTATAACCTTTTATTAATAATCCTTGTTTTTAAAAGATCTTTTGTATAGTATCAACTTCAAAAGTATTATTTATAAAAACTGTATCGATTAGTGGTGATGTCCTTCTCCATGATGCATATGTTGATTGCAGATTACTCCATTTGATTTTAACTTTCCTTCAAGATATTGATTTAATACATCAACTAATCTTCCACTAACACCTAAATAGCATTCAATGTTGTTAGTTTTTAAATTTTCAGCCGCCATTTGTCCCATATTTCCCGCAACAACGACATTAATATTGCGTTCTTTTAAAAATTTAGGTAATAAACCTCTTTGATGAGGTGGATTTTTAATGATTTCAGATCCTAAACTCTCATTATTCGATATATCATATACAACAAAATATTCACAATAACCAAAATGCTCTGTAATCATATTATTATTTACCGCAAAAGCAACTCTCATTTTCTTCCTCCTATTAAATCATTTTATTTTATACGATTTCTAAATCTTCTATGTCCCATGCATTGTTCACAATCATCATTACAAAGAACAATTTCTCCGCCTTCAATTATAAGAACTGCACCTTCAATTAAGGATTGTGCTACTTTTTTTCTTGCAATATTATAAATTCGTTGTACTGTCGTTCTAGCTACTTTCATTTGAACAGCAGCTTCTGCTTGATTATATCCTAAATAATCAAGCAAACGAATAGTTTCTAATTCATCTATTGTAAGTTCGATTTCCTTTAATTTATTCATGCGTTCGCCCTTAGGTCCATATACTGAATACTTAGGCAGTTTGCATATGTTTCTAGGTTTTGCAGGTCTTGACATTTTTATTCTCCTTCGCAGTCTTTATTGTATTATAATAATTATTTTATGTCAACTTAATTAAGATTAACTTTTTGATAATTCAAAATATTTTTTATATATATTTGGATTGATAATTATAAAAGAAGTTCTAAAAGAATAAATTTTTTTCGCTAATCTTAGTATTTTATTGTATAATGTTTTTTAACAAGTAAAGGAGAATTCATCATGGAAACAATAAAAAGTTATGAACAATTTGAAAAAATTGTAAAAAAAGAATTAATCATTTTAATTGCTAAAACTAGGGATTGTGTAGTATGTAATCCTCTTAGTAATAAACTTAATGAATTCATGAAAGAATATAAATCAATTCCTCATTACCAAGTTTATTTAGAAGAAATTCCTTTGTTTCAAGGGCAACACTTAGTATTTACGGTTCCTACAATCCTTGTGTTTAGTGAAGGAAAAGAAATTTTAAGAGAGTCAAGATTTATAGACTTCAATAAAATACAAAGATTGTTTGATATTTATTTAAACTAGTTTAAACATTTTATAAAACTTGACACATATATTAATTAAGCATATAATTATTTTTGTTTTATTTTTATAATTTTAAAAAAGGGGAATATATATGTTATATAGTATTGCGCTAATATTAATAGTCAGCTTAACTTTAGGGCTTGTTTTTGAAAAAATTAAAATACCAGGTTTAATAGCTTTTATGATTACTGGTATAATATTAGGTCCTTATGTATTTGATAAAATATCTAGTGATATTCTAAATATTTCTTCAGATTTAAGAAAAATTGCTTTAATCGCTATTCTTATTCGAGCTGGATTATCTTTAGATTTAAAAGACCTTAAAAAGGTTGGAAGGCCTACTATTCTTTTAAGTTTTATTCCTACTACCGTTGAAATTGTTTTTATTGGTTTAGTTTCCCCTTTAATCTTTAATATCACTTCATTAGAAGGATTTATGTTAGGTAGTATCGTAGCCGCTGTTTCACCAGCTGTTGTAGTTCCTAGAATGATTCATTTAATACAAAATAAAACTGGAACTGATAAGCAAATACCACAAATGATTTTAGCTGCTTCTTCTATCGATAATATATATGCTATTGTAATATTCGCTATTATTTCGCAAGCATATCAAACTGGTACTTTTGTTGTTAAACAGTTATTCTTATTTCCTGTAACTATTTTTTCAAGTTTAATACTAGGTATTTTAATTGGTTTATTATTAGTTTATATATTTAAAAAAATACATGTTCGAGATACAATTAAAGTTCTAATTATTTTTGGAGTTTCATTCTTTGTTATTGTATTCGAAGATTTCATTAAAGATTATTTTGCTATTTCAGGTTTATTGGCTGTAATCGCTCTTGGCAGTACTATACTTAAAACATATCCTGTGTTAGCTGAAAGATTAACTCATAAGTTTTCTAAAATATGGGTTGCAGCTGAAATTATGTTATTTGTTTTAGTTGGTGCTACAGTAGATGTTTCTAATATAAGAAGTGCAGGACTTTTAGCTTTAGCTTTAATTTTAGCATCATTATCTTTAAGAATGATTACTGTGTTTATAGCAACATCTAAAACTGGTTTAAATACAAAAGAAAAACTATTTAGCTGTTTGGCATATATGCCAAAGGCTACAGTTCAAGCAGCTATCGGAGCTATTCCACTTTCGATGGGAGTACCTGCCGGTAATTTAATTTTAACTATTTCTGTTTTGGCTATTTTTGTGACAGCTCCTATAGGGGCGATTGGAATGGATCAATTGCATAAGAAATTGTTAAAAACAACCTAAAAGGGAGAAAAATATGTATAACTTTAAAAGAAAATTATTAATTTTATTCTTACTTATTTTTACAACCATTTCAGTTGCTTCTTGTGATGGATTTAAATTTACTACTAATCCAGAAACAACTGTTATTATAACTTCATCAAATTCTTCAACCGCTATTACTACTACTGACTATTTAACCACAGAAACTTCAACTGTTATTACTACTGCTGACTATTTAACTACAGAGACTTCTACATTTACTACAAAAGAAACAACTACTATAATTTCAACTACTTATTATGATGAATCTCGTTTAGTAGTTACAACTCCAGATGATTTAGTCTACACTATTAATGATACTATTGATTATTCGGGTATGATCGTAACTTTCTTTGATTCTAGCAATAACGAAACTATTTTAAACGATACAGATTACAGTATTAACAACGTAGATATGTCTAATTCAGTTCCTGGTGCTTGGGATTGCAATGGTGCTTGTGTTTGGAATAGAGAACATGTATGGCCACAATCTGCAATGCCAGCTTCAGCTAGTAATTCAGCAACTAATATGGCTTCTGATTTACATAATTTAAAACCAGCTGACCCAGGGATGAACAGTTCAAGAGGAAATGATTATTTTGATTGGGTAAGTCAAGGAGATGCTTTTGAACCTAGAGATGAAGTAAAGGGTGATATTGCAAGAATTTTACTTTATATGGTTGTAATGTATGATGATTTATCTTTAGTTGATACTATTCCTAATATAGATAATTATGAAATGGGGCTATTTTCTGTATTGTTGGAATGGAATGATTTAGATCCAGTTGATGATTTTGAACGTCATCGCAATGATATTATAGAATCTTACCAGCACAATAGAAATCCTTTTATAGATTATCCTGATTTTGCTGATTTAATTTGGGATTAAAAAAAAACAACTCAATTGAGCTGTTTTTTTTATAACGGATTAGTAGATACTACATATGTATAGCCACTAAAAGCATTTAATAATTCAGTTAGCAAATACTCTCTTCTAACAGCTGAATCTTCATATTCTGCAGGGTCATTTACAATTGCATACCAAGTATCATCTATTTTTTTAAATAATCGACATAGCAACTGCAATATCATTTTGAATATAATAAGACAGTGTTTCTAATGTATTAACATATTCAACACGGGAATATAAATCACTAAATCCACCTACAAAACTAGCGTTAAAACTCCAATTACCATAAAT
This sequence comes from Tenericutes bacterium 4572_104, assembly GCA_002084435.1. The sequence goes on along the minus strand of NBLG01000002.1, from coordinate 41,154 downwards.
TCCTGCCCCTTTATCATAGACATCACTAGCTACTTCCTCTGGAGTAAAATAATGGCTATTATAATTTAACAACATCTGTAAAGAAGTTGGTGAACAAATTTTACCACCTATAAGAGGTATTGACATCTGTTGGTGAGGAGGAACAGCTAATTCTTTTTCTACTAAGAATGAAACATCATTATTAAATACATCGTTTAATGGTTTCGTAGTAATACTTATACTCCTTAAATATGTCTCGCTTGTTTCTCTACCTCTAAAAACTATTTTTACTTTAAATCTATCTATATCATCTAACTTAGTAACTATAGTATCTATATTTACCTTTGCAAAGCCATCTTCTTGACTGCTAAATGAAGCTTTATAGCTTTCGCTCCAAGATGACATAATATAAAACTTACTAAATCCTAAATTGTTTCCAACTGAAATTAGAATTGTAATATTGGATTTATCGTTAATTAAAATATTCCAAGAAGGAACTAATTCTTTAAAAGCGTTTATATAAAAGACTCCTGAAACAAGTTCTCCATCTGTTTTGGTATCTATTCTCGTAATCATATCGTTTTCTAACTTAAGATTAGAACATGCTTCACTATTGTTCCACAGATCTTTTGCGTTAATTGTTTCTGTACTTGAAACTGTGGTTTCATTTAATTGACAGTTTTCTATATTCACTGTTGTTTCACCTTCTTTAGTTGTCTGATATGTAGTTGTAATATTTTCTGTAGTAAGTGTTGTTTCAACACAACTCACTAAAAATACAAATAGAAATAATATTAGAGATACAAGTGTTTTTTTCATATTTAACCTTTCAAATTGTATAAATTAAATATATATTAATTCCTTATCTTAATTATAGCGATATAAAAAACAAATTCAATATCATGAATATAAAAATAAAATTAATTTAACTTATTGTTATGCTTGAATTGTATATCTAAATCAATGTTAGCTACTTTACTAATAGTTTCATGAATAGAACAAAATTTAGCTCCTAATTCAGCGCTCTTCAAAATACCCAATTCATTACTAGGATTTGTGACTATCATTTTAATTGTGACTTGTTTTAATAGATTAATCTCTTTTCCTGTTTCTTTATGTCCAAAGACTTCTAGTTCAGCGTGATCAAATTTTAATCGTTTCTTTTTCGCTATTACTAAAAAAGTAGAATAAAAACAAGAAGCTAAAGCGCCAAATAACAAATGATATGGTTCCATACCATCGATCTGATCACCAATTTTTATCTTTCCAGTAGGTGATTCTAATTCACCAATAAAATTACTGTCTATTTTTAATTTAATATTATCTAATGCCATTCGTATTTCACCTCAAAAATAGATTATACTATATATATTAATATTTTTATAATGATAAACATATTTATTTTTAAATATCTTATTTTCATAAATTTACTGTTTATTTGTAAGCGCTTTAGTGTTATAATTCTAGTAGCGAGTAAATCACTTTTTTTTATAACTTATTATAATAATAAATTAATCATAAATTTTAAGGAGGATTGTTGTGAATAACGAATATTATGGAAGAAGTTTCTTAACTCTTTTAGATTATACAAGAGAAGAAATTTCTAGTTTACTTAACTTATCAGCCAAGTTAAAAGCTAAGAAAAGAGATAATGCAGAATGTAGATCTTTACAAGGAAAAAATGTTGTTTTGCTGTTTGAAAAAGATTCTACTAGAACAAGGTGTGCTTTCCAAGTAGGCGCAAATGATTTGGGAATGAATGTTACATATTTAGGGCCTACTGGTTCTCAAATGGGTAAGAAAGAAACAATTAAAGATACTGCAAGAGTTTTAGGTAGAATGTATGATGGTATTGAATATCGCGGGTATAAACAAGAAACAGTTGAAATTTTGAGTGAATATTCAGGCGTTCCTGTATGGAATGGTTTAACTGACAAATATCATCCAACTCAAATATTAGCTGATTTTTTAACAATAATTGAAAAATTTGGGCATTTAGATAAAATTAATTTTACTTTTATGGGTGATGCAAGAAATAATGTAGCTAATAGTTTAATGATAGGGGCTAGTAAAATGGGAATGAATTTTACTGCATGCGCTCCAAAAGATTTATGGCCTGATTATGAATTAGTTAATATCTGTAAACAATTAGCTAAGGATTCTGGAGGTTCAATCACTTTAACTGAAAGTGTTGAAGAAGGTGCTAAAAACGCCGATATTATTTATACTGATGTTTGGGTTTCTATGGGTGAATCTGAAGAAATATGGAAGGAAAGAATTGATAAATTACTACCATACCAAGTCAATAAATCTGTAATGAATATTGCAAGTGAAACTGCTATATTTATGCATTGTTTGCCAGCTTTTCATAACAAAGAAACTAAAGTTGGACAAGAAATTTATAAAAAATTTGGTTTAGAAGCAATGGAGGTTACTGAAGAAGTCTTTGAATCTGACCAATCTGTTGTATTTGATGAAGCAGAAAATAGATTACATACTATTAAGGCCATTATGTACGCAACTATGAGGAACCCTAAATGAAAAAGATAGTTGTCGCTCTTGGAGGAAATGCTTTAGGACATACACCGACTGAACAGATTGAAAAAGTTAGTCACGCTGTTAAACCAATTGTTGATTTAGTAAAAGACGGATTTGAAGTTATATTAGCACATGGAAACGGGCCCCAAGTTGGAATGATTAATCTTTCTTTTGAAACAAGTCATTCAATAAATAATACAAACCCAGAAATGCCTTTTCCTGAATGTGGAGCTATGAGCCAAGGTTATATCGGTTATCATTTACAAAATGCATTGCTAAAGGAAATGAAGGATCAAAATATGTCTTCAAGCGTTGCGACAATTATAACTCAAGTTGAAGTTGATAAATTTGATTCTGCTTTTACACATCCATCTAAACCTATTGGAAAATTTTATGATTTAGAAACTGCAAAAATTCTTGAAAAAACAAAAGGTTATCAGATGATTGAAGATGCAAGCAGAGGATATAGAAGAATTGTCCCTAGTCCAAAACCCGTAAATATTGTAGAAATTGATATTATCAAAACTTTAGTTGATGCTGGACATTTAGTTATTACCGTAGGTGGTGGTGGAATCCCTGTAATCCGTTCAAATAATAAATATATTGGGGTGGATGCAGTTATTGATAAAGATTTTGCAAGTGCAAAATTAGCTGATTTACTAAATGCAGATATGTTAATAATTTTAACAGCTATTGATAAGGTTAAAATTAATTTTAACAAACCTAATGAAGAGAGCTTAGATGAAATTACTTTGAAAGAAATAGAGAAATACATTGATGAAGGTCATTTTTTAAAAGGTTCTATGTTACCTAAAATAGAAGCTGCAAAATCATTTGTGGAAAAAGACCCTAATCGCATTGCAATTATTGCATCATTAGAACAAGCTAAAGAAGCATTAAATGGTAATGCTGGAACTAGAATAATCTTTAATAAAGAAAGGAGCGCATAATAAATAAGTTATTATGCAAACAAAATTATGTTAACAGATTTAGAAATAGCTCAAAAAAGTTCAATGATTAAAATTAATGAAATAGCAAAAAAAATTCATCTAACTTTAGATGAAATTGAAATGTATGGAAATTATAAAGCTAAAATTAGTTATGAAGCTTTAGAAAAAGTTAAAAATAATAAGAGAGGAAAAATAATACTAGTAAGTGCAATCAACCCTACTCCTGCTGGTGAAGGTAAATCAACTACTACTATTGGTTTAGGTGATTCATTAAACAAATTAGGTTATCAAACAATGATTTGTTTAAGAGAACCATCACTTGGACCTGTAATGGGAGTTAAAGGTGGAGCTACTGGTGGAGGATTTTCTCAAGTTATTCCTATGGAAGATATCAACTTACATTTCACAGGGGATATTCACGCTATAACTTCAGCTAATAATTTAATTAGTGCAGTTATAGACAATCATCTATATCAAGGTAATGAATTAAACATAAACCCTGAAAGAGTAATTTGGAGAAGGGTTATGGATATGAATGATAGGGCTCTAAGGAAAATTAGAGTTGGTTTAAGTTTAAAAAGAGAAGTTCCTCGTGATGATGGCTTTGATATTTCAGTAGCTTCTGAAATTATGGCAGTTTTCTGTTTAGCTACAGATCTTAATGATTTAGAAAAAAGAATAGATAAAATTGTAGTTGCTTATAATATGGATGGAGACCCTATTACTGTAAAAGATTTACAAGTTTCAGGTGCTGTTACAATGCTGTTAAAAGATGCATTCAAACCTAACTTAGTTCAAACATTAGAACATAATCCAGTGTTAATACATGGTGGACCATTCGCAAATATCGCTCATGGTTGTAATTCAATTATGGCGACTGATTATGCTTCTAAAGTTAGTAAATATACAGTTACTGAAGCTGGTTTTGGCGCTGATTTAGGAATGGAAAAATTCATGGATATTAAGATGAGAGCTATGGAAACTATGCCTGAATTAGTTGTATTAGTAGCTTCTATTAGAGCTTTAAAATTACATGGTGGAGTAAACAAAAATAATTTAAAAGAAGAAAATGTAGAAGCTTTAAAGACAGGTGTTCAAAATCTTGAAAAACATATAGAAAGTGTTTCAGAATTTAATCTCCCTTATGTTATTGCGTTAAATAAATTTCCTACAGATACTAAGAATGAAATAGAATTTATGCTTAACTGGGCTAAAGAAAATAATCATCCTATTTCTTTATCTGAAGTTTTTGAAAAAGGTAGCGAAGGTGGACTTGATTTAGCTAAAAAAGTAATTGAAACTATTGAAAACAAAAAGGATAAAGGACATATTCTATACGATTTGAATTTATCTATTGAAGATAAATTATCTGAAATCGCAAGACGTATATATGGTGCTAAAGAAGTTATTTATACTGATAAAGCTAAAGAACAAATTGAAACTTATAAAAAACTTGGTTGGGATAAATTAGCTATATGTGTTGCGAAAACTCCTCTATCACTTACGGATAATGGTAAAATCAAAGGACGTCCTAGAGACTTTACAGTTACAGTTAGAGAATTTAAACCTTCTCTTGGAGCTGGTTTCATCGTCGCTATGATGGGTAATGTTATGACAATGCCTGGGCTTCCTAAACATGGAGCTTATATGGATATGGATGTTATCGATGGTAAAATTATAGGTTTATTCTAAAAATACTAGAAAGGAAGACAATCAAGAAGAGATTGTTCGTTTAAAGACATGAAAAAAGACAAAGTTAAAATAGCAATTTGGGGATTCGGAGCTATGGGCTCTGGAATGGCAAAAATGATACTTAAAAAGGAAGGATTTGATATAGTAGGTGTTTCTGATACTTATATTGAATTTAATAATAAAAGTATATTTAAGCTTTTGAATATGGAAAATCCATATGACCATGATGTTATAATTGAAGCTAATATAGAAAGAATTTTAAAAGAAGAGAAACCAAATCTTGTTCTTCTAGCTACTGATTCATTTACTAAAAATGCATTTACTAAAATCAAATTGATAGTTGAACACGGATGTAATGTTATCAGTACTGCAGAAGAAATGGCATTTCCTTATGCTAAAGAACCCGAGTTATCTGAAGAAATGGATAAACTAGCTAAAGAAAATAAAGTGACTATTTTAGGAACTGGTGTAAATCCAGGAATGATGATGGATCTCTTAGCTATATTTATGACAGGGGTTATGGAAGATGTTTTAGATATGAAAATATCTAGAATAAATTCACTTTCTCCTTTTGGACCTACAGTTATGGAAGAACAAGGTGTAGGTTTAACTGTTTCTGATTTCAATGATAAATTAAAGAAATCTGAAATTTCAGGACATGTTGGTTTTATTGAATCTACACATATGATAGCTAAAGCTTTAGGTTTAGATGTTTTAAAATTTAATCAAACAATGTCTCCTATTATTACTTCTGTTGATAGAAAATCAAAATATGGTTTTGCTAAAGCGGGAAATGTTGCTGGAGTGAATATGCAAAGTGTAGCAAAACTATCTAATGGAAGAATTATAGAAATGGTTCATCCTCAACAAATAGAACCAGAAACTGAAGGTGTAAGCACTGGAGATTATGTTAGAATTGAGGGCAAGCCTGCTATTAATCTTTCAAATGTTCCTGAAGTTGAAGGAGGAATTGGGACTATTGCAATCTGTGTTAATATGATTCCTCATGTTATTAACTCTAAGCCAGGACTAAAAACAATGATTGATTTACCTGTCCCAAGAGCTATTATGGGGGATGTAAGAAATTTAATAGATGAGGAGTAATAAAACCATGATTAAAAAAAATTCATGGGTACAAATCAAAAAAACAATTTTGCAACCAAATGAAAGAGCTAGTCATTTACCAGAAGAAACCAAAAAAGTTCCCTTAGAAATGTGGGTAAAAGGAACTCTTTTAGAGGATGCAGAACTTAACTCTGAAGTCAAAATCAAAACTATAACCGGACGTATTGAGTCTGGTGTTTTGATTTGTGTGAATCCTAGTTATATGCATACATATGGTGAATTTGTACCAGAAATATTAGAAATTGATAGAATTGTTAAATCAGCTCTTTTTGGAGGTGACTTTAATGAATAACTCATATGATGAAGTAATGAAACGTAAAAATCAAATCATGAAGAATTCTGTAGGAATTAATTATGATAAATACGAGAATAAATATATTAATTTTGACTATGAAACAATGATGAATGATTGTGGTTTTTCTCTTGAAGAAGTTAGAAAAATCCAATCAGAATACGGTGTTGGTTCGACTCCATTAAAAGAGTGTAAAAATATTACTGCTCTAGCTAGAACTGTTGCAAAACCAGGATATGGTGCAAGAATATTCATTAAAGATGAAGCTTTAAATGATTCAGGAAGCTTTAAGGCAAGACGCGCAAGCATCGCTTGTTACCAAGCTAAAAAGCTTGGCTATAAAGGTGTAATTGCGGCTACTTCTGGTAATTATGGAGCTGCAGTTGCTAGTCAAGCTGCGAAACATGGTTTGAAATGCATAATTGTTCAAGAATGTTTTGATTCACATGGAATAGGACAACCAGAAATAATTGAAAAAGCAAGAGCTTGTGAAGCTTATGGAGCTGAAGTTGTTCAATTAAGTGTAGGCCCTGAATTATTTTATAAGTTTTTACTATTGCTTGAAGAAACTGGATATTTTAATGCATCGCTTTATACTCCTTATGGAATTATGGGAATAGAATCTCTTGGAGCTGAATTAGTTGAAGATTGTATTAAACAAACTGGTAAAGTTCCTGATATGGTAGTTTGTACTAATGCAGGTGGTGGTAATCTAACAGGTACCGCAAGAGGATTACATAAAACTACTGATAAAGATATTAAGATTATTGGTGCTTCAGTCAACCTTAAAGGGTTACATATGGCAAGCGATGTCGATTTCAATAAGAAGTCTTTTACAACTGGACATACTGGTTTTGGATTACCTTTTATAATTAACCCAGATAGAAGTGATGTTCCAAGAAGTGCTGGTAGACCTCTTCGCTATATTGATAGATATGTTACTGTTAATCAAGGAGAAGTTTTCTTTATTACAGAAACTTTAGCTGCCTTAGAAGGTATTGAACGCGGTCCTGCGGGTAATACTTCTTTAGCTGCTGCTTTTAGTCTTGCGCAAGAATTAAAACAAGATCAAATAATAGTTGTCCAAGAGACAGAATATACAAGTGCTGGAAAGCATCACCAAGCTCAACTAGCTTTCGCAAGAAAAAATGGTATAGATATCTATTTTGGGAATCCTGAAGAAGAAATTCCAGGTAAATCTATTGTTTTACCTAAATCAATAGATTTAATACATGCCAAGGATTTGGATTTAGACATAATAAGAAAAAAATATATACAATATCAATTATCAAAAACTAAAAAACTTACAAAAAAAGATATTGATTATTTAGTTATAGAAACAAATACTAATTTAGAATATGTAATGAATGAAATAAGTCATTATTCTATTACTTTGGAGGAATAAAATGAATAATAATATGACTCGTAAAGATGATTATTTAAAAAGGCGAAAACATCTTGAAAATCTAACCGACGAAGAACTTAAAGAAAGATTTTGGAAATTAGCTGATGAAGCAGTTAATCCATTAATCGAATTAGCTTATAAAAACACTACCCCTGCAATAGAGCGCAGTGTTTTACTTCGTATGGGATTTTCTAGTATTGAAGCGGCTAAGATAGTTAATAAAGTATTAGACCATAATTTGATTGGTAAGGGTGCTGGACATGTAGTTTATCGCTATTCTAAATTAAAAGGCTTATCAATAAGAGAAGCTGGTCTTAAACTTATGGAAAACATTGGTTTTGAAGAAGTTTTAGATAGTTTTGGGGTGAAAAAATGAAACCAAATGAAAAGCTTAATATTAGAGAAATTTTAAAAGATTTAGATAAATATGAACCAAGAAGACGAGGTTGGACTTGGAGAGAACCTGTAAAAAATTTGCATATGGGAGACAATGAATACTTAGATGCTTCTAAACCTTTAAAAAATTCCGTTCCACTTCCAGCGGCTAAATATTTCGATAATATTGACCCTCAACCTATACAAGTAATTACTAGTGAAATTGCTTCTGGTCGTTTTGAGGATGATATTCGTCGCATGAGAATGGCTGCTTGGCATGGAGCTGACCATTTAATGGTTATTAGAACTGCAGGTCAATCTCATTTTGATGGGTTAATTGAAGGAACCCCACAAGGTATTGGTGGAGTTCCAATATCAAGAAAACAAATAAGAGCTCAAAGAAAAGCCTTAGATATCATTGAAGATGAAGTTGGAAGGCCTATTAATTATCACTCTTATGTATCTGGAGTTGCTGGTCCTGATATCGCTGTTATGTTCGCTGAGGAAGGCGTTAACGGTGCTCATCAAGATCCTCAATACAATGTTTTATATAGAAATATAAACATGATTCGTTCTTTTGTGGATGCGGCTGAGTCTAAAAAAATTATGAGTTGGGCTAATATTTTACAAATTGATGGAGCCCATAATGCAAACGCTACTGCGATGGTTGCTTGGAAAGTAATGCCAGAACTTATGGTTCAACACGCAATAAATTCTTTGTTTTCTGTTAAATCTGGAATCAAAAGAGAAAATATAGCACTTTCAACCGTTCCTCCTACTGCTTCTCCTGCGCCTGATTTAAGAATTAATTTACCCTATGCTAAAGCTTTAAGAGATTTCTTTAGTGACTATAAAATGAGAGCGCAAATGAATACTAAATATATGGAATCTTCCACTAGAGAAGCCACTGTTACACATGTATTGAATATGATGATTTCTAAATTGACAAGCGCAGATATTCAATCTACTATTACTCCTGATGAAGGTAGAAATGTACCTTGGCATATGTTTAATGTTGAAGCTTGTGATACAGCTAAACAAACTCTAATTGGTTTAGATGGTTTACAAGAATTAGTTGAATTAAAAAGTGAAGGTTATTTACCTGAAAAAGTAAGAGAATTAAAGGAAAGAGCTATTCTTTTCTTCGAAGAATTATTAGAAGTAGGCGGTTATTTTCAAGCAGTTGAAAATGGCTTTTTCATCGATTCTGGAATTTACCCTGAACGCAATGGTGACGGAATTTCAAGAAAAATTAATGGCGGTGTAGGCGCAAATACTGTTTTTGAAAGAGACAAAGATTATTTTGCTCCAGTAACTGCTCATTTTGGCTATAATAATGTTAGTCAATATGGATTAAGCCCTGATGAAAATCCAAGTAAAATAATTGGTGGCTGTACTTTTGAAAATCATTCTAAAATTATATATATTGATGAACTTGATGAAACTGATAATGTTAATGTCCGCATGGAAGAAAATGAAAAATATCGTAATACTAACTTAATTAAGCCAGAGGTTGAATGGCTAGGTGACGGAATAATTGTTGTGGATTTAACCTTACCAACTTCTGTTAAGTACGCTGAAGCAGCTAGTTTAGAAATAGCTAAAAAAATGAATTTATTAGAAGCTGAAGTTATTCACAAAGAAATTTTACATCCAGCTGAAGCCACAAGAATACAGATAAAAGGAAAAGTTAATTTTGATATAGATTTATCAAAACTAACATTACCTGAAGAACCTGATATATTAACAGATAAAGAAATTCGTGATTATATTGAAAAACATCCGATGACTATAGTTGCGGGAACTGTTGGTGAAGATGAACATTCTGTTGGTTTAAGAGAAATAATCGATATTAAACATGGTGGAATAGAAAAATATGGTATTAAATGTATTTATCTAGGTACATCCGTTCCAATATCTAAACTAATTGATGCGGCTATCGAGACTAACGCCGATGCTATTTTGATGTCTACTATTATTTCACATGATGATATTCATTATAAAAACATGAAAAAGATTCATGAATTAGCTATTGAAAAAGGTGTTAGAGATAAATTAATTATTATTGCTGGGGGAACTCAAGTAACTCCTGAAATAGCTAAAAAACAAGGTATGGATGCAGGTTTTGGTAGAGGAACTAAAGGAAACCATGTCGCAACCTTCTTAGTCAAACATAAGGAAACTATGAATGAAAATTGATTGTTTAGTAGCTGAAATTGGCTCCACTACTACTGTTGTTAATGCTTTTGATAACTTGGATAATTCTCCAAGGTTTTTAGGCAGTGGTTTTAGTCCAACAACAGTGTTAAAAGGAGACGTCACTATAGGTTTAAATAAAGCTATTGAAAATTTAAAAAAACAATTGAATGTTACTGAGTTGATTGCTAAAGAAACCTTTGCCAGTAGTAGCGCCGCTGGTGGATTAAAAATGAGTGTTCATGGTCTTGTTTATGAGATGACTGTTAAAGCAGCTAAAGAGGCTGCTCTTGGAGCTGGAGCTAATATTAAAATGATCACCAGTGGTATACTAGATGAATATCAAATTGAGGAAATAAAATCTACTCCTTTAAATATAATAATGATTTCAGGAGGAGTAGATTACGGTGAGCGTAAAACATCGATTGAAAATGCTAAAAAAATAGCTGAATTAAAACTTAATATTCCAATAATATATGCAGGAAATATTCAAAATCAAAATATAGTAAAAAAAATATTTGCGGATAATAACCAAAGTAGGTTTTTATATATATCAAAAAACGTATATCCAAAAATTGATGAATTACAAGTTGATGAAGCTAGAAAGATTATTCAAGAAGTATTTGAAGAACATATTATTCATGCCCCTGGGATGGAAAGAGTAACTTCAATTATTAATGAAGCTATTATTCCTACACCAGGAGCGGTTATGGAAGCTTCCATCTTACTTCAAAAAGAAATAGGTGATTTAGTTACTATTGATATTGGTGGAGCCACTACTGATATACATTCTGTAACCTTTGGTAGCGAGAAAATTGATAAGATACTTATATCTCCTGAACCTTTTTCTAAGAGAACAGTTGAGGGAGATTTGGGTGTTTATATTAACAAGGATAATATTATTAATCTTGCCACGAAGGAAAGATTAATGAAGGATTTAAAATTAGATGAAGATGATTTGGATAATCTACTAAAAAATTATCAACCAATTCCAGATAAAGAGCAGTTACCTTTAACTGAGTATTTATCTTTAGTGGCTTTAAAAGAAGCTATTGAAAGGCATGCTGGTAAATTAGTTAATCAATATACAGCTAGTGGAAAAATGACTTACGCCGAAGGTAAAGATTTAACTAATGTTAAATATATTATCGCTACAGGTGGGGCTTTAACAAGACTTCCTGGAAGGTTTGATATTATAAAACAAGTTCTAAATCATAAAAATAGTTTATTATTAACTCCAAATAAAAATAGTCAAATTTTAATTGATGAATTCTATATTATGGCTTCTTTAGGAGTTTTATCAAAAAAACACCCTAAAGCAGCTTTAAAACTTCTAAAACAGAGCTTAGGAATTAGGTGAAATAATGTTTCCTTTGATTATTATTAATCGCAAAAAGTTAATAGACAACATAGAAAATGTTTTAAAAATGAGCAGGGAAAATAATATTCCTTATATTACCTTTGTAGTAAAGGCGTTTTCTGGTAATGAAGAAATTTTATCTATTATTAATTCTACTTCATTAAAAAGCATAGGCGATTCAAGAATTGAAAATTTAAAGAAATTTCAATCTCTACCTATAGAAAAAATGTTATTAAGAATCCCTATGTTAAGTGAGGTAAGAGATGTAATTAAATACGCTGATATTTCTTTAAATTCTGAACTTCCAGTAATTGAAGCCTTAAATGCAGAAGCTAAAGCACAAAATAAAATACATGATATATTAATTATGTTTGATTTAGGAGATTTAAGAGAAGGATTATATTATAAATCTGATTATCTTCCTTTTATCAAAAAAGTTTTATCTCTACAAAATATAAATATTAAAGGTATAGGCACAAATCTAACTTGTTATGGAGGACTTATTCCTGATGAAATAATATTAAATAGATTAGTTCAAATTAAAAATAAAATTGAGAATGGTTTTTCAATAAAACTCGATATTATTTCTGGAGGAAATTCTTCTTCTGTAACTTTATTTAATCAAAACATTATTCCTAAAGAAATTAATCACTTGCGTTTAGGTGAATCTATTTTATTTGGAAAAGAAACTTCATATTCAAAGGAAATAAAAGGTTTAAATCATGATGTATTTTTGTTTCAAGCGGAAATTATAGAATGTAAGACTAAGCCTAGTTTCCCTGATGGAACAATTACTATTAATTCATTTGGCGAAGTTCCTCAAATAGAAGATAAGGGAATGATTACTAGATTAATACTCGCTATTGGTAAACAAGATGTTATCTTAGAAAACTTGGTTCCTATTGATGAAAATCTTTCTATTCTAGGTGGTAGTTCAGATCATTTAATTCTTGAAAGTAAAAATAATAAATATAAAGTTGGAAATATTGTAACATTTAAAATAAATTATCCTGCATTAGTACATCTAATGAATTCTAATTATGTTAAAAAGGATTTTCAATAAAAAAAGTCATCTTATGATGACCTTTTGTGGTTTCTTATAAATGTTATTGTTCCTTCACGTTTAACATCAAATTCTTTCATCTTTTCGAAGAAAGTCAAAGGCTTTACATTACTTCCATAATTTCTTGGATGAAATCCAGGAAACTTCTTTTGAAGAAGTTGGGCTATTAAACTCCAATATCCCCAGCCATCATCTTCTAAGTTTTCTGCGATAATATTTTTTAATTCCATTTTAATTCTTCTTTTTGGAGTAATGGAACTAATTGGTTTTGATTTCTTTTTCGAATTAGATTTTACTTCAACTTTATCTTCTTTTATTTCAACTTCTTTTTCAGCTGAAACCATCTTATCTAAATATGCAAATTGTTCACAAGAGTTTACTAGGGAAATAGGGGTTTTGCTTTCTCCCATCCCAAAAACAAACATATTATCTTCACGTAGTCTCGTTACTAATTTTGTAAAATCACTATCTGAAGTTACTATACAAAAACTATTTACTTTATCTTTATACAAAATATCCATTGCATCAATAATTAATGTAAAATCAGAAGCGTTTTTTCCTGTTGTATAAGCATATTGCTGAACAGGAGTCAACCCAAATTCATTGATTTTTACCTTCCATGGATTAAGTTGTGGTGTAGTCCAATCCCCGTAAACTCTTCGTATAGTAATAACCCCATATTTATTAGCTTCATCGATTATTTTTTCTACATAACTTGAAGATATATTTTCCGCATCTATCAATAATGCTATATATTTATTTTTTATTTCCATAATTCACCTCGTTAATAATATTATAACAGATTTTTAAAAAATCTACTATAAATATATAAATTCAAAACATAAGGAGACTAAATGATGATTCAAAACAATTTACTTAATGATTGGATTAATGAAATCAAATCATTATGTAACCCAGACAAAGTTGTTTTCTGGGAAGGAACAAAATCTGAGTATGATTCTTTATCAGAAGAATGTGTTAGAACTGGAAAAGCTATTAGATTAAATCCTAAAAAGCGTCCAAATAGTTTACTATTTCGTTCTCATCCAAGTGATGTGGCTAGAGTTGAAAAAAGAACTTTTATCTCTACAACAAACAAATATGATGCAGGTCCTACTAATAATTGGATTCCGCCTAAAACTTTAAAGCCAATTATGCTTGATTTATTCAAAAATTGTATGACTGGTAGAACAATGTGGGTTATTCCTTTTTCAATGGGTCCAGTTGGTCATGGATTTTCTAAGATTGGAGTAGAAATTACTGACAGTCCATATGTTACGTTAAACATGCATATTATGACAAGAACAGGTAATGAAGTGCTTAAATTAATTAACAATGGTACTTCATTCGTTAAATGTCTTCATTCAGTTGGATATCCTCTTAAAAAAGGTGATGTAGATCCCGCTTGGCCATGTGCTCCTATAGAACATAAATATATATCTCATTTTCCTGAAGAAGATATGATTTGGTCTTATGGATCTGGATATGGAGGAAATGCTCTTCTTGGTAAAAAATGTTTTGCATTAAGAATAGCTTCAAATCAAGCTAGAAATGAAGGCTGGTTAGCTGAACATATGCTTATTTTAAAACTAACTGACCCAGACAATAGAGTTCGTTATATTACAGGAGCCTTTCCAAGTGCTTGTGGTAAAACAAATCTAGCAATGATAAATCCAAGCCTTCCGGGATGGAAAGCTGAAACCTGTGGTGATGATATCGCTTGGATGCAAGTTAAAGATGATGGAAGATTATACGCTATTAATCCAGAAAACGGCTTCTTTGGAGTAACATCTGGAACATCGATAAAATCTAATCCTACTGCTATAGAAACTATTAAACGAGATACTATTTTCACAAACACTGCATTAACTGATGATTTTGATGTTTGGTGGGAGGATTTAACAGAAGAAGTTCCAGATCATTTAATTGATTGGCATGGTAATGATTGGTATAAAGGTGATCCTATAAGACCAGATCATCCAAACGCTAGATTCACAGCTCCGCTAACAAATTGTCCAAAACTCGCTAAAGAGTATGAGGAGTCAGTTCCTGTTTCTGCTATTTTATTTGGGGGTAGAAGACCATCTACAATACCTTTAATTCATCAAAGCTTTAGTTTTAAACACGGTATTTTTATCGGTTCTATTATGGGTTCTCAAATAACAGCCGCAATCTTAGATGAAAGTGTCGGTAAAATAAGAAGAGATCCTTTCGCTATGTTACCATTTATTGGATATAATATAACTGATTATGTAAATCATTGGTTAGATATTTATCATAAATCAAATGATGATTTACTACCTAAAATATTTTTTGTAAACTGGTTTAGAAAAGATGAAAATAACAAGTATATTTGGCCAGGATTTGGTGAAAATAGTCGTATTTTGAAGTGGTTACTTGAAAGAACAGACAATGTTTTAAATTATCACGAAACTCCAATAGGTTATGTACCTGATATAGATAAATTAGATACTTCAAACTTAAATATTTCTGAAAAAAATTTGAAGACTTTATTTGAAGTAGACAGAGATGCTTGGATAAAGGAAATAAAGTCAATAGATGAATACTATAATAAAGTCTATGGTTCTAAACTTCCTAAAGTATTAAAAGAGGAACTGCAGGCTCTAAAAAATAGGTTTAATATCTAAATTTTAAACATTTTAAAAAGGCCATATTTTGTAAAATATAGCCTTTTTTATTAAGTATCAATATTAAATATTAATTATTGATAATATATTTAACTGTTTTGTTATCTAAATATCTGCCTAAATTCATAACTATTAACTCGTAAATTCTTCTTGCCATATGATTACTTGAGGAAGCGTTATGAGGTGTTATATACAAGTTGTCTAAATTCCAAAGCTCACTATCACTAGGTAAGGGTTCAGGATATACAACATCAATTCCCGCTCCTCTAATTATGCTCTGTTTTAAAGCTAATATCATATCTTTTTGTTTAACTGTTTCTCCTCTTCCAACATTTATAAACAATGCACTTCTTTTCATTATTTTAAATTTTTCATAATCAAACATAAATCTTGTTTCATCATTTAAAGGTAAAGCCATAATAATATAATCAGCGATATTTAATGCCTCGTTTAATTCGCTTTCCATTACTATAATTTTATCAAAGTTTTTTTCATTTAAATGTTTTTTGCGATATCCTATGATAAACATGTCAAAAACTTTAAATTTCTTAGCTAATTCTTTCCCTATAGAACCTACTCCAAGTATTAATGCAGTTGAGTTTGTCAATTCAAATTCTTCTTGAATTGGACTCCATATTTTATTTTTTTTAGATTCTATATAATGAGATACATTTCTATTAAAATAAAATATTTTAGTAAAAACATCTTCCGCTATTGATTTTGAAAAAACATTTTGTGCTGATGAGAATACAATGTTATTTTCTTTAAATTTCTTTAAATTTATACCATCATATCCAGCCATTAAATATTGAATCCATTTTAAATTAGAATATTCATTAACATTCATATTCTTAACTATTTTTGGCATCGCAATCAACACTTCTATTTCAGTTTTTCTCGATAAATCTGTCACAAATTCAATATTTGGATATTTATTTTTTAGTTGAATAAAATATTTTTTCCCTATTAAATTATAATCTATATATACAACCATTCTAAACACCTCTTATAATAAATATATTATTAATAAAAGGATTTGAAAATCAAATCCTTTTTAAATTATCCATACATTTTTGTAATAATCCAATATACTAGTCGTTTTGGTAAAATTCTACTTAATAAGATAAGTATTTTATAGGAAAGTCCCACTGTAACATGTATAGGCATGTTCTTTCTTTTTACGAGTCTATCTATAACTTTTACTACAGACATTGGACTCATACCATTCTGTTCATCATGTTCCATTTTACTAATCGATCTTTTTATACGATCTTTATACAGTTCATTTTCTACTACATTTGGTTGAAAACGATTGTCTGTAAAACTTGTTTTGGTATCCCCTGGTAAAACAGTGCTAACTCCTATATGAAATGGTTTTAGTTCTATGCGTAAACCTTCTGTAAAGCGATGTATAGCTGATTTTGACATAGTATAAAATGTCTGAAAAGGTATAGTTAATTCTCCTGCAACTGAACCAATATTAATAATTTTTGCATCACTTGATTTTCTAAGTAATGGAATCATTTGTCTAGAAATATAAAATTGTCCAAGTACATTTATTGACATTATTTTTTCAGCTTCTTCATACGTTGTATATTCTAAAGCGCCTGAAATTCCTATTCCAGCACAATTAACTAATACATCTACATAATCAACTTTTTTAGCTATTTCTTCTGCAGCTCGTTCAATGTCTTCTTTTTTTCCAAGGTCACATAAAATATAATCGTATTTATATTCTTCTTTAGGATAACTTCTAGATAATCCTATTACCTTATGCCCTTGACTATAAAAATAGTTAGCCGCTTCTTTACCTATTCCGCTTGAAGCTCCTGTTATTACAAATACTTTATTTTTCTTTTTCATTTAAATATACCATCAATTCTTCATCAGATTTAGGTAAATTATTTAATACATCAGCTATAATTACAATAGCCTCATCCATTAATTCTTTTGAATGAGTTGATGTATAGCTTGTTCTTATGAGACATTCACCTTCAGGTGCAGCTGGAGGTAATACTGGATTAACATATACTCCTCTTTCGAACAATTCCTTACAAGCAACTAATGTTCTTAACATTGTATATGTATAAATAGGAATAATTGGAACTATTGAATTTTCAATTATATTTAATCCCTTTTCTTTTAATCCTTTACGTACATAAGCAGCTATATCTAGTAATGCTTTTGAACGTTCTGGTTCTGCTTTAAGAATTCTTAAAGCTTCTAAAGCAGTAGCAGCGTTAGCTGGTGTTATCGCAGCGGCGAATATAAATGGTCTTGATTTATGTTTTACATATTCAACTACACTTTTACTAGCTGCCATATAACCGCCAAGACTTGCCAAAGATTTAGAAAATGTTCCCATAATAATATCAATTTCATCTTCTAATCCATAATATTCAGCTGTTCCTCTTCCGTGCTCTCCTAAGACACCAAATCCATGAGCATCATCTACCATTACTCTCGCTCCATATTTTTTAGCTAGTCGAACTATTTCTGGAAGATTTGCAATATCACCACTCATGGAGAAAACTCCATCAGTAACTATTAATTTCCCTTTTTTAGGATCTGCTTTTTTAAGTTGTTGTTCTAAATCTTGCATATCATTATGAGTAAATTTAATCATTTTAGCAAATGATAATCTCGCACCATCATAGATGCTTGCGTGGTTTTCTCTATCCACAAATAACAAATCATTTCTTCCAGCAATCGCAGAAATTATTCCTAGATTGGTTTGAAATCCAGTTGAAAATGTTACACAAGCTTCCTTGTGTAAAAATTCAGCTAATTCCTTTTCAAGAATTACATGAGTAGTTAAAGTTCCATTCAAAAATCTAGACCCAGAAACTCCAGATCCGAATTCTTTCATTGCTTTTACTCCCGCTTCAATAACTCTAGGATCTCCTGTTAACCCCAAATAGTTATTAGATCCTATCATAATTTCTCTTTTCCCTTCCATAGAGACAACAATATCTTGTCGTGACTCTAAAGCATGGAAATACGGATATATTCCAAGTTGTTTAGTTTCCTCAACGGTTTTGTAGTCATAGCATTTTTTAAATAAATCCATATATACCCCCAAATAAAAAGAATATGACTTAAATATCACTTGATAATTATATCACATTCTTTTTTCTTTGTATATATATTATTCTGTTCTTAAAGCAATAACAGGATCTTTCTTCGCAGCTATTCTAGCTGGCAATAATCCCGCTACTATTGCGAGAGTAATACTTATCAATATTAATACAATGGCTGCAATTGGATTTAAGCTTGCAACATTTTTAATATCTGCAAAATGTTCGATAATTAGATTTATAGGTATTAATAATAATAAGCTTACAATAATACCAGAAAGACCAGCCCCAAATCCGATTATGATATTTTCTACATTAAAGATTCTTGATATATCTTTCTTCCTAGCTCCAAGAGCCCTTAATACTCCGATTTCTTTTGTCCTTTCAATTACTGAAACATATGTGATAATTGAAATCATAATAGAAGAAACTATCAATGAAACTCCTGTAAAGGCTATTAAAACAACTGATATTGTATCAATAACTCCTCCAACCATCGCGGTGAATGTAGCTGCCCTATCTATATATGATACTTGTTCATTTTCAGGCTTGTCTACATTATATGCATCTAAGTATTCTTTGACTTTTTCTTTATCATCAAAATTATTAGGATATAAGCTTATAGATTTTATACCTCCAACTTCGTTTGGATAATTTTGATAAATATAATTAGTAAGTTCTGATGTGTATCCTAATCCATTATATAAAAGCGCAACATTCGATGATTCTTTTTGCCTAATTATTCCACTTACAGTTACTGTTAGGGAATCATCTGGGTCACTTGTTAAAGGATCGTAAACACCGATATATAATTTTAATGTTGAGCCTATGATATCTGAAAAATCAACTTCTGTTTCATCAGTTATATCTAGCCCTAAAATTCTAAGTGTTGATTTAAAGATACGGTTATATTCATCAACTACTAAAACTACTTGAACATCGCCATTATCTAAATCATTTTGTGGTAAAGATCCATAAATTAAATTATAGTTTTTATCAAAAACACTACCATCTGGCAATAATGTAAATAAGTTCATTGCCTCTTCATAAGGGCTTGAGCCTACATCGTCAGAATTAATTGATTCTGCAAAAACAGGCACAAATACATTTCCTAATCCAGAAACATTAAATTCTTGTAATAGGGACATATTTACATATTTTTCATATTTTACTCCAGCTAGAGTTTCTTGACCTTCATTTTCAACATAGTCTTTTACATATTCTACATAATCATCTGTAATTGTATTTGGTTGTAAAAAAGACATTAATTCGCTTTCATCAAATACTATTGCCTTATCCATATCAGGATATTCAATATAATTTTCTTGGTTATAGTTTTGAAGCTTTTCCAAATCTAATTTTGACTCTGTAATACTTATAGGGTATCCCGCTAAGGTATCTTGTTCAAAATCTTGAATTTGTTGGTCTAATCCATTAGAAAGAGATAATATTAAAGCTATTCCTATTATCCCAATACTTCCAGCTAAAGCTGTTAAAATAGTCCTACCTAGTTTAGTTCTAATATTATTTAAAGAAGAGACAAACGCTGTTTTAAAAGACATTGATGTCTTTTTAAATTTAATTTCACTGGCTCCAAATATATCTTCATCAACCGGTTTAGAATCGGAAATGATTTTACCATCTTTCAATTTAATTAATCTAGCAGCGTATTTTTTAGCTAATTCTGAATCATGGGTTACTAATATTACTAATTTTTCTTTAGCAATTTCTTTAATTAATTCCATTATTTGAATTGATGTTTCTGAGTCTAAAGATCCAGTTGGTTCATCAGCTAAAATAATTTCCGGATTGTTAGCTAAAGCTCTCGCAATAGCTACTCTTTGAGATTGTCCTCCTGATAATTGATTCGGACGTTTATGGATATGATCTAAAAGTCCTACTTTATCAAGCACTTCTGTAGCTCTTTTTATTCTTTCAGTCTTACTAACACCACTTAAACTTAATCCCATCTCAACATTTTGTAAAACTGATAGATGAGGAATTAGATTATGCGATTGAAAAATAAAGCCTATACTATTATTGCGATACATATCCCAATCACTATCTTTAAAATCTTTTGTGGATCTTCCATTTATTAGTAAATCACCTTTGTCTGCGTGATCTAATCCACCAATAACATTTAATAAGGTTGTTTTTCCGCAACCAGAAGGCCCTAAAACAGCTACGAAATCTTTAGTTTTAAATTCAACGCTGACATTGTCTAATGCGTTTTGACTGAATTCCCCGATTGTATATGATTTACTTATATTTTTTAGTTTAAGCATAATTATCTCCTCCATAACCATTTTTGAGTATTTCTAACATATCTTCTAATAATTGTTTTGATTCTTCTTTATTAAGTTCTAAAATAAATGTTTTTAATATTACATTTCGAAACATAGTCAAAGCTAAATAAATAACTTTTTTTATATACTCTGTATCGTTAATTCTAAATTGTGATATATCTAATATAGATATTAAACTATCAATTTGTCCATCAAAGGAAATTCCACCTTTCATTGATTTTATATTTTTATCAGGACGTTCTTGGAAATAAGCTATTACGTTTTTAAACAAATTACGATATGTTGAATCATTATAATAATCAAATACGATATCATGGTAAATTATCATAAATATATCCAATTTAATAGGTAATTTATCTATTCTTTTCCTTATTTCATCAAGTATTTCTTGTTTTATTTTTTTCATAATATAAATAGTCAAATCCTGAATATCTTCAAAGTACATATAAAAACTACCTCTAGATATTTCTGCTTGTTTTATAATATGATTTATTGATGCTTTTCTAAAAGAAACTGTTGAAAATTCTTGAATTGAAGCTTCAATAATTTTATCTTGTTTTTCTTTTGGTAAATTTAAAAATGTTTTAGTTGGCATAGATTTCACCTCTAGCCGTATTATATATGACAACTTGTCATATGTCAAGGAAAATATATATCTTCACGAAATAATCATAAAAAAAATGGACCTTATAGATCCATTGTTTTATTTCTTTGAAGCTTCTCTAAAGATTTTTAATCCCTTATCAGTTAATTCATGCTTAACCATTTGTTTTAATACCTTATATGGTATTGTGGCTATATCTGCGCCAGCTTTCATAGATTGATCAACATGATTTAAATGTCTAATTGATGCCGCTATGATTTGAGTTTTAAATCCATAAGTCTTAAACATTTCTTTGATGTCTTTAACGAGTTCAAATCCAGCATCATCACGCCCTGTTAAATCATCTAATCTTCCTAAGAAAGGCGAAACATAAGTAGCACCTGCTGTAGCTGCCATTAATGCTTGTGAGGTAGTAAAAACTAATGTTACATTAGTTTTAATACCTAATTGTGATAATTCTTTAACCGCTTTTACGCCTTCAATAGTCATTGGTATTTTAATAACGATATTTTTATGCATTTTTACATATTTTTTAGCTTCTTCAACCATGCTTGAAGCATCGCTTTCAGCTACTTCAGCACTGATTGGCCCATCAATCAACTTAACTATTGATTGCATAGCATCAATTAATGTAATACCTGATTTGGCTATTAATGATGGATTAGTTGTAACACCTGAAATAATACCCCAAGTGCTAACTTCTTCAATTTCTTTGATAATGGCTGTATCAATAAATATTTTCATGATTCCTCCTAATTTAAAAGATTATTTATTCTTTCTAATAAATCAATCTTTAATTTATTTATCTTATTTTCAATATCTATTATAACATTTTTATATTCAGAAACTAATTTTTTTTGACTTAATCCTGATAAATTTATTTTAACATTCAAAACACCACCAATACATGCAGTGTGAAATAACAGTATCGATACACCTTGATCAGAAATTGTATTTTTATTTGAATTTTCTATTATTAAATCCATTTTTTCCATCATTTTTAGAGATAGTTTAGCTACTTCTAATGGCACTTTAATAGAATCTATAGTAGCTTTTTCTATAGCTTCTTTTCTTTTTGCGATTTCTTCTTCTGTGGTTTTTGGCATTTTAAAAGCAGCCATCACTTTATTGAATGCTAAAGTATCTTCATCAATATATTTAATGAATTGTTCATTTGCATTTTTAAAAGCTTTGGTTTCATCAACATATAATTTTTGAATGTTTTCAGATAATGTTTTAAATTTTTTCTTATTTACTGTTAGATTAGCCACCATTTGTACTAAAGACGCTGCGTTAGCTCCAGCTAAAGCACTAACACTTCCGCCACCTGGGGCAGGCGATTTGGAAGCCAATTCCTCTAAAAAATTATTAATACTATAATCAACTAATTTCATCGTTTCACCTCTAATATTTGACGATTATTTACCACTAAATTACCATTTTTAAATACTGCTTTTGTATGATTTATTCCATAATGATAGATAAAGTAATCTATATTTTTAGCATCTAATAATACTAAGTCTGCCAATTTACCCTTCTCTATAGTTCCAATTTTCTTTGAAATATCTAAACTATATGCAGGATTAATTGTCGCTGCGGTCAAAATTTCATATGGCAACATGCGTAACTTATTACCAGCTAATTGTAAAGTTAACTGATAATTTTCTGAAGGTGTAGATCCAGGATTATAATCACTAGACAACGCTACAGCTATTCCTTTTTCAATCATTTTTCTAGCCTTTGCATATTCTTTATTTAAAAAGAATGAAGTAGACGGAAGCAGGTTAGCTATAGTATTAGTTTTGGCTAGCAAATCCATATCTTCCTCTTTAATAGCCATTAAATGATCTACTGTTTTAGCTTGCAATTTTAAAGCCGCTTCAATACCGCCTATTGAATTTATCTCATCTGTATGTACTCTTAATTTGAATCCTAAACGCTTAGCTTCTTCAAGTATTTCCTTTGTCTCAGATGCATTAAATGCTCCCACCTCACAAAAAACATCAACTGCCTCGGCTAAGTTTTGTTTTTTAATAAGTTTTAAATCATTTTTAACTGATAGTATATATTCTTCTCTTCTATCTAGATATTCTTTAGGAATAGCGTGAGCTCCAAGGTAAGTTATATGAATATCTATTGGATGTTCTTGATTTAATTTATGCAATACCTTTAATAATTTTATTTCATTTTCTAAGTTAAGCCCATATCCAGATTTAGCTTCAAGAGTAGTCACTCCAAATAAAAGCATTTCATCTAAAGATTTCTTAGCTTGGCTATAGAGTTCTTCAAAAGATGCTTTTCTAGTTTTAGCGACTGTGTTTAAAATCCCTCCGCCTTGTTTAAGAATTTCTAAATAATCAACACCAGCTATTTTTTTAGCAAATTCATCTTCTCTTGATCCACCAAAAACAAGGTGGGTATGAGAATCAATTAATCCAGGTATACAAATTAAGTTTCTTGCATCATAGGTTTCATCAAACAAAGATTCTAGGCCTGAAAAATCCATTCCAATCTCCTGAATCATATTATTCTTTATCACAATATAAGCATTGTGATATTCTTTTATTTTATTCATGTTTTCACCTTTAACTGGTGGCTTTTGTATGGAGGTGTAACATGTTTTAATATTCTTTATTAAAATAGTTTTTTCCATTATATCTCCTATAGAAAGTATTCTATAATTTTCTCTTCACTAAAGTCTCTAAACAACATATACTTAGAAACATCCTCTACTATTTGTTTAAGGCTGTATTCTTCAGGCATCTTTAAATTATTAACTTCATAATAATATTTTAAGGATCTTACCAAAGCATCTTTAGGAACAAGGCCAATGATTTCAGCTCCGGTTACTTTAATATGATAACGCAACGCTTCCATTTTTACTGTTTCAAAAATACGGTAAATTGGATTCTTTTTATAATTTAAGATATTCATAGTAACTTGAGTATGTCCTCTGTTTTCTAGATAAACTGGACCTGCTTGAATGTATTGAAATCCTCCTGAAGATTTTCTAATAACTTTAGCAATATTTTTAGTTGGAGTAATATCTTCCGTTTGTAAATCAATATTATAAGCTATAAGAAAATCTCTAGCGCCAACAGCTACACAACCAAAAGTAGGATGAATTTTAGCTTCTCCAAAATCAGGTTTCCACTCAGGTTCTAATATTTTAGTTTTCATTCCTTCAAATTCGCCTTTGCGAATATTTGGTAAAGAAATTCTTTCCTCAAATTTAGCAGCTTTTGCATATAAATAAGTTGGGATATTATATTCTTCACTTATTCTTTTTGCACATTCATTTGCGTAATCTACGCATTCTTTCATTGTTACATCAGAAATTGGGATAAAAGGAATTACATCAATAGCTCCCATTCTAGCATGTTCACCAGTATGATGGTTTAAATCAATTTCCTCTAAGCATACTTCTGTAAGTTTTAAAATTAAATCAATCATCTTTTTTGGTTCACCAATCAATGTAACTACTGTCCTATTATAGTCGGCATCAGATTCATAGTTAACTAATTTAACAAATTTATCAGATTTTACAACTGACATAATTCTTTCTATTTTATCTATATCTCTTCCTTCGGAAAAATTAGGTACACACTCTACTATCTTCATTATAGTCCACCCTTTTTATAATTAGATTTTACCAAGTTTAAAATCATTTCTTCATCTGTAGTATATGGAATAGTTATGGTTGAATTATTATCGATATTATTGTATTCACTTGCAATTTCAATTGAGTGATTGTT
Source organism: Tenericutes bacterium 4572_104 (assembly GCA_002084435.1). The sequence continues at coordinate 15,789 of NBLG01000002.1, read as the reverse complement.
TCTTGCCCAAGCTCTTCTTGAAACTCCAGCCATAACATCATAAAGCATAGCGCTTTGTAGGATTTCATCTACTCTTTTTGAACCATCTAAAACCATACCATATCCACCATTGATAACCTTCCCAATACCAACTCCTCCACCGTTGTGAAGAGTTACTAAAGACATGCCTCTAGATGCATTTCCTAAAGCTACTTGGGTGGCCATATCAGCCATTATATTTGAACCATCTTTGATATTGGATGTTTCTCTAAATGGAGAATCCGTACCTCCTGCATCATGGTGATCTCTTCCAAGCATAATAGGTCCGATTTCACCATTTCTAACCATTTCATTAAATTTTAAAGCTATTTTAAGTCTTCCATAAGCATCTTGATAAAGAATTCTTGCCTTTGTGCCGACAACGAGTTTATTTTTTTTAGCATCGCGAATCCAATTATAATTATCTAAGTCTTGGAAGCGTCTGTCTTTATCAATACAGTTCATTGCGGCTTTATCTGTTTTATCTAAATCTGAATCTTTTCCACTTAGACAAACCCAACGGAAAGGTCCATATCCATAATCAAATAGAATAGGTCCCATGATATCTTCAACATATGAAGGCCAAATGAATCCATCTAAGTCATTTTCTCCATTGCGACATATTTCTGTAATACCAGAATCATAAATTGCCTTCATAAAGGAATTTCCATAGTCGAAGAAATATGTTCCTTTAGCTACAATTTTTTTAATTACTTCAAAGTGGCGATGTAAAGTTTCATCGACTAGTTTTTCAAAATTAGCTTTATCTTCTTTTAAAAGTCTAGTTCTTTCTTCAAAAGTTATACCACTAGGACAATATCCTCCATCATAAACTGCGTGACAACTTGTTTGGTCGCTTAATAAATCTATATAAATATTTTCTCTATCTGCGTATTCTAATAAATCAACTATATTTCCATAATAAGCTATAGCTTTAGCTTTGCCCTTCTCCATAGCTTCTTTCGCAAGAAAAAATGCTTCTTTTTCACTACGAGCAATTTCAGAAACCCATCCTTGGTTATATCTAGTTTCAATTCTAGAATAATCAACTTCAGCTATAATTCCTACTCCACCACAGATTTCAATTGACTTACCTTGAGCACCGCTCATACCTCCAAGTCCTGAAGATACGAATAATTTACCTTTAAGGTTCGCTTTTTCAGGTAATCCAAGTTTAGCTCTACCAACATTCAATAAAGTTGAATATGTGCCATGTACAATGCCTTGTGGACCGATGTACATCCATCCGCCAGCTGTCATCTGTCCATAATTAGCTACACCTAAGCTAGATGCTCTATTAAAGTTATGTAAATTATCAAATTCGCCTATCATAAGTCCATTAGTAATAATAACTCTTGGAGCTCTTTTATGGGATTTAAACAATCCAAGAGGATGCCCTGACAATAAAACCAAAGTTTGTTCATCATTCATAACCTGTAAATATTTTCTTGCTAAATGATATTGCATCCAATTTTGAAATACAGAACCCGTTTCTCCATATGTAATCAGTTCATAAGGATATAAAGCTATTTCAAAGTCAAGATTATTGTCAATCATAACTTGAAAAGCTTTACCTTCTAAAGTATTTCCTTCATAAGAATCAATTGGTTTACCAAATATTCTTCCTTTAGGACGAAATCTATAACCGTATATTTTACCTCTAGTTAAAAGTTCTTCTAAAAATTCAGGCGCTAAAGTTTCGTGCCATTCCTTAGGTATATATCTAAGTGCATTTTTTAACGCTAAAGCAGTTTCTGATTCAGTTAAAGTAAATTCTCTTTTTGGAGCTCTTCTTATACCTTTTATAAATTCCTTTTTTTCAGGTAGTTCTTGAAATATATCTTTTAATGTATAAGCTTCTGTCATTTTATTTTTCCTCCAATTTAATCATTTCTTTAAATTCTTTTCTTTGAACTATTTCAATCATTTTATGTATTTTTTTATACATGATTGTATCTTTTTCTATAAATGGGATTTCTTTTCTAATATATTGATATAATTTTTTTGTATGTGAACTCAATTTATCTTTTTCTCGGAAATCTATTGCTTGTAAGGCGGTAAAAATTTCCATAGCTAGAACTTTTTCAGAGTTTTCAATAATATCTAAAGCTTTTCTAGCTGAAATTGTTCCCATAGATACATGATCTTCTTGATTAGCTGATGATGGAATTGAATCTACACTGGCTGGATGTGAGATTGATTTATTTTCACTAACAAGTGAAGCTGCACTATATTGAACAATCATAAATCCAGAATTGATTCCTGGTTCTTTAACTAAAAAAGGTGGCAATCCATTGCTTAAACTTGAATTAACCATTCTTTCAAGTCTTCTCTCAGATATATTTCCAAGTTCACTAATCGCAACGGCTAAGAAATCCATCGCAAGGGCAATTGGTTGTCCATGAAAGTTTCCAGCACTGATAACCTTTTTGATATCTTCAAAAACTAAAGGATTATCCGTAACTGCATTCATTTCATTTTCAACGACATTTTTACAATATTTAATAGCGTCTAAACTAGCTCCTAAAACTTGAGGCGAACATCTAAGTGAATAAGCATCTTGTACTCTTAATTCTCCTTGTTTTGTTGTTAGTTTCGAATCTTTTAAAACATCATTTAAAGTCTTCGCAACTTGAATTTGACCGGGTTGATTTCTTAATACATGTATTTGATCATAAAATATATCTGTAATACCATTTAAAGCTTCCATAGATAATGCAAATGCATTTTCTGATAAGTACATTAAATCATAAGCTTTTTTAACTGCTAAAGCAGCTACACTAGTCATAGCTTGAGTTCCATTTATAAGGCAAAGCCCTTCTTTAGCTTCTAATGAATCTAATGGTTCAATAGAGGCGAGTTTTAAACCTTCTTTTGCGGACATTGTTTTTCCTTTATAAACTACATCACCCATTCCTAATAAAACGAGTGCCATATGCGCTAAAGGTGCTAAATCTCCACTCGCTCCTAAACTTCCTTGAGAATATACAACTGGAATCACATTTTTATTTAAAAGTTCCAACATCTTCTCAATAACCACAAAACGTATACCACTGTACCCTTTAATTAATGCGTTAATTCGTAATAATAACATTCCTCTAACAATCGCTTCTGAAAATGGTTTTCCAACACCACAAGCATGACTTTTAAGTAAATTAACTTGTAAATTACTTAAATTTTCTTTATCAATTGAAACATCGGAAAGTTTTCCAAAACCTGTATTAATTCCATATGTTGGAATTTCTGATTTTACAACTTCTTTAACAAAATTTCTGGCTTTAATTACAGCGTCTTTACTAGAGCTTGAAATTCTTACTTCTTCATAATCTAATACAACTTTAGAAAAAGAGTTTATTGTCATATTAGAACCATTAATTTCTAACACTATATCACCTTGCTTTCACATCTATTATAAGGTATATAAGATACCATTGTAAAGGAATAAATAATATGATTTTTAAATGTTTTGAAATCGCTTGCATTTATTGAGTTTTTTTCAAAAAAAACACCGTTTAAATAACCGATGTTTTTAAGCTTTTACGAAAATCATAAAGCAAATTATATTATTGAATAAAACATGATATAATTTCCATTAGTAAAGCAGCTAAAATTAATTAGCTGCTTTACTTTTATCAATTAACTATCTATTTCCTAATATAACTTTGATTTCTGCTACTTGGTGTTTTAGGAAGCATCATTTTAATTAACCCAGCATTAATTGCAGAATCTAGATAATTCTTTTTAAATGAAATTCTTGATTCCCAACCTAAAATATTCAACAATTCTCTAAATGTATATGGATAATCATCTTCCATTATTCTATTGAAACTTTCTAGAATTGAATCTAATATAAATTCAATAAAAACATTGGAACTACCTTCTTAAGTGGATAAAGCTATTGAGTCATAATATTTTTGTTGTCTTTCTTTTATAATTGACTCAATAGGTAAATAAGCAAATATTTTCTCTTCACTGGCTATAATATACATGTTTGCCAAAGCCTTCCCATTCTGCTATTACCATCAATAAAAGGATGTATGAATTCGAATTCATAACGAAAGACAGCTGACTTAATTAATATATTTTCCTAATAATTACTTAGATATTCAAATAAATCATTCATTAAACTTCGGACTATATCAGCGGGAGGAGTTAAATGAATAACTTTATTACCATCAAATACTCCTTCTTGGCCTAAGCGATATCTTCCAGCAGCATCATCAAGTTAATCCATCATAACTCTATGATATTTCAATAAATCATTCTCATTAAATGGATTTATTTCTGAAATATTATCATATACTTTAATAGCATTTTGAACTTCAAGAATATCTCTTTTAGATCCAACAACTAATTTGCCGTTAATAATATCTTTAACTTGTTTTTTTGTTAAAGTATTATTCTCAATCGCTAAAGATGAATATATTGAATTGATTTTATTAGTTTTTCTTAATTGTTGCTTATTATCTAATCCTGAATTACTAGTTAATTTTCCTATTTGCTTCATTATAACAGAAATTATCAATTATCTTGTATGTTTTCTTGTATGTTTTCTTTTTTTTTCATTGAAATACAAATTAAAAAAGTTTACTCCAATTGGAATAAACTTGTCAGTTTTTGGTACACCCTGGGAGGCTCGAACTCCCGACCCATTGATTAAGAGTCAATTGCTCTACCAACTGAGCTAAGGGTGCATGTATATAATATATTAAATCAAAAGATTCTATTTGTAAAGATAAATATTATTGTTTTTTTAAAAAATTTATCAGTTGATTATATCTAATGAAATATAACCCGTCAACTTTTTTAAATTCAGGTACAATATAGCAATCACTTTCATTGGTATATTTGGTAATATTGTGACAATTTGGGTAAATTAAAACAATCTTTATTATAGATTTATCTCCTTTTTTATAATGAATGAATTCTTTCATTTTAAAGATTGTATGAGGTTTAGTAGAACGCTGCCATCCCCTTACATTGTCATTAATAACTACATTATCAGAATTGGTGATAATCAGTTCATGTTTTGGATTCATAATTACTAATTTTATTAAATATGTTTTACCATCTTTAAATTCAACATGGTAAAAATGTTCTTGATTGTGTTCTAAAATTTCACCATGATGAAAACAATCAGCGAATGTTTTTTTCACTGATTCAATGATTTTCATATACTGATATTCTTTAAATAAATTGATAATTACTACAATAACTAAAAATCCTATTATAGCGATAACAGAAATTTCAAAAGCATTCATATAATACCTCTCGTTAATATATGATACATAAGAAAAAGGAATTTGTCAAACAACAATGGTTACCTAAAACATAGGTAACCATTTAAATTAAGCGTTATTTTTCTTTTCAAAATATTTTTTTAAATAATCTTTAATTGCAGGTAAATCTTCTTTCTTCATTGGCTTACATAATTCAGGTTTAGCTTCTCCTGATAATAAACCTATTGCCATTTCCTTACATCCAGGATATCCACAAGCTCCACAATTATATTTAGGTAATAGCTCGACTACTTCTTCGATACTTGGATCTTCCTCAACATAGAATACTTTACCAACAATATATATTAAAACTCCCAAAACAAAGCCTATTCCAGCTAAGATTATAGCGGGCAATAGAATGTTCCACATTATATAATTCCTCCAAATCTGCTAAAGATGATTGCTAGAATAGCCGCAACAATTAAAGCAATTGGAATTCCTTGAAATGCTTTTGGAACAGGGGCTATATCAATTCTTTCACGTAACATTGAAAATATATACATTACAAAAATAAATCCAAGTCCTATGAATGTTGTATAAACAACTGTTTCCCCAAAATTATTTCCTTTTGTGATGTTTAATAAAGCAACACCGAGTACAGCACAGTTTGTAGTAATAAGAGGTAAATAAATTCCTAAAGCTTTATATAAAGCTGGTGAAACTTTTTTAATAAATATTTCAACCATTTGTACAAGTGAAGCTATAACTAAAATAAATACTATTGTACGCATATATTCAATATTAAGAGCTTCAAGAACATATTTATATAATACCCATGTAACAGTGCTGGAAATTAACATAACGAAAATAACAGCGAATCCCATACCTAATGCATTACTTCTCTTTTTAGAAACTCCAAGGAAGGGACAAATTCCTAAAAATTGACTTAAGATAATATTTTCAGTGATGAAAGCTGTAAAAGCTAAAGCAATGATTTTATCCATTTGTCGCAACTCCCTTCGCTTTGTTTTCTTTTCGTTTATTACCAATAGCTACCAACGCAGCTAAAATTAAACCAAATGATAAAAACGCTCCAGCTGGTTGAACAAACAATCCCATTGGTTCTATATGAAGAAAATCAAAAACTGATTCAAGATGAATAACTGCATTTTGCCATACAGTTATTGTACCTTTACCAAGAAACTCTCTAAACACACTAATAATAACTAAAGCTGATGTGAATCCTAAAGCCATTCCTATTCCATCAATCACTGAATCAACTGGTTTGTTATTAGAGGCAAAAGCTTCTGCTCTACCTAAAATAATACAGTTAACAACAATAAGTGGTAAAAATACTCCTAAAGAATTATATAAATCTATCAAATAAGCATGCATTAGCATTTCAACTATTGTAACTAAAGTTGCAATAACTACAATATATACAGGAATACGAACTGGTTTTACAAGTTCCGCAAGTTTATGATTACTCATAATCAATGAAACAGTGAAGTTTGATAAAACTAACACGAAGAATACTCCTATACCCATTCCTAATGCGTTTTCTAAACTAGTTGTTACTGCTAATGAAGGGCACATTCCTAATACTGATACAAATAATGGATTTTCACTGAATATCCCTTTTAAAAAGTTTTCTTTTTTAGTCATTCAAACCACCTCCAAAATCAGATACAACTCTATCGGAGATAATTATAAAACAATCCCTAATAGCTGTAGAGGTATATGTCGCTCCTGCTATTGCATCAAAATCATTTAAATTGGTTATATCATTAACATTATAATCGTGATGTACAAAATCATCGTTAATTGGAGGGTTTTCTTTTTGGCTAACTATAGTATAACCTTCAACGCTATAATCACTGTTAATAGCTATTAACATTGTAACATCTCCATTATATCCAGCTGCGCTAACCAAGTATATTAAAGCTCCAATTTGATTATCTGATTTATTAGTTAAGATATAAATTGTATCTAATCCATTAGATTCTATATTTTCTTCTGTAACTAAATAATTATCTAAATCATAAAAACTTTCAAGAGATTCATATACAACATTTTGTTCAATCTCTTCTATTTTAGGGGCTGTAAATGAATTTACAACCGCAAGTAATGTTCCACTAATAATTCCTAATATTAGTAATACTAAGCCTGATTTTAATCCACCATTCATATTAATAGCCTCCAATCATGGAAACCTATATTTAAATTAAATAATGATTGGCCTGTGTAAATTACATGTCTAAAATACATTCCACCAAATACGAATACCAATATCAAGACTAAAACCAATGAAAGAATTAACCAGTTTTTTTGAAAATATTGTTTCATATTATATCACCCCACTTATTCTAATTATCGGTAATATAATCGTTGTATAAACTGAACCTGCTTTTACAACAGCATAAAAACCAATTGCTATTAGAATAACAACTAAGGTAGCTATCTTACCCCAAACAGGTTTTTTCCATCTATTAGCTCTTATAATACCGGTATATTTATCAATAGGTAATGTAAATATATTCATTAATAAAATTGACGTAGCTACACCTTCAGGTAAGTTTCCAACATATCTAAACAATACTGTAAGTACTGCTAACATCAATGCAAAGTAAATTTTCCCAATTGGGTTACTTGGAGTTGTGACTGGTTCAGTTGCCATAAATACAGCTCCATAAACTAATCCTCCACTAAAGATTGCATATAGAGGAAACCAAATTCCTGGTTCTCCATTTAATGCTCCAACTATCCATGATAATAAGAAGAATGCTCCAACATAGATTAAAGGTGTACTCCATTTAATTACTTTACGAAAACTCAACCACAAATAACTAAATAACATCACTAAAACTGAAGTTTCTCCTAACCCTCCTGGTGTCATACCCACAAAGAAATCCCACAGGTTTCCATAAGGCGCAACTACAGAAGCATAGGTTAAATTACTTCCAGATAAAGTCACAAGAGGTGTTGCTCCAGCATAAGCATCCACAAGAATTTCTGAAGCATTAAAATATCCTCCTGCAGCTGTAATAGCTCCCATAAAACCAAATTTAATTACAGCGTATCCCAACAAAGCAGGATTGAATATATTTTTTCCGAAACCACCAAATAACATCTTAGCGATAATATTACCAAAGAATACTCCGAACATCAATACCCATATAGGAGTATACATTGGGCTCATTAAAGCAATTAATAATCCAGGAATAACTGAATATGATGTCGATAATTTGCTGAATAATGGTTTAATTTTTCTTAACTCTGAATCAGTTATATAATAGAAAATAGCTTCCATTAATATTGATGAAATACCACCAACAAAGATATAAAATAATGGATATAACATTCCTAGAAAATCAGTATTGCCATCGATAAAAACTAAAATTCCATTCTTATACCAAGCAAATAAAATAACAGGAATAAGCGCAATAATAAAATCACGCATAATGGTATTGGTATTTTTACCTTTTTGATCTGCAATTCTTAAATAAGGTGCATTTCCACCAGCAAATCTAGCCATTATTTCGCTCCTTTCCTAAGTAAGTCCTTAGCCTTAGATACAGCAGTTGAAATCTCTCTTCTAGAAGGACATACATATGAACATAAGCCACATTGAATACAATTATTAGCATTTAAAGCTTTAATTAAACTTACATCTTTGTAATCTAAAGCTTTCTTAATTTCTGTAGGCGTTAGGTAAGCTGGACATATATCTGCACATTTACCACATCCCATACATTCAACCTGTAATTTTACAGGCACAGGGTTAACAATCACTCCACCTAATGTATCACTTACAACTAAGTCATCAATTAAAATTGCTTTACCTGTCATCGGTCCGCCAGCTATATAATTCGCTTTAGCGGGTACAATGTCTCCTGTATAGCCACCACATTTTTCTATTAATTCACTTACTTTTGTACCTATAGGTACATAGAAGTTTCTTGGTTCTTTTATGCCTTCTCCAGTTATTGTAATAGGTCTTGAAATAAGTGGAATATTGTGTTCAACAATATCAGAAAAAGTTATAGCTGTGCTTGAATTGTTTACAATAACTCCAACTTCGCTTGGTAATCCAGTGTAGGTTTTACCAACAACGCGTTCGATAATGTATTTTTCCCAACCAGCTGGATAAACATCTTCAATTTCATACAAAGAGATGTTTTCGTAATTGTTTATAAAATCATTTAATGCTAATTTAATTCCTTTATTATATGCTTTATAAACAATTACTCCTTTTTTTGCATCAGCTGCTTTCATGAAGTATTTCAAACCTTTTAATAGCTTTTCAGGATATTTAATAATGAAAGAATAATCACATGTCAAATATGGTTCACATTCTACAGCGTTTATAATTACTGTATCAATGTTTTGTTTTGTTTGATATTTGATATATGTTGGAAATCCTGCGCCACCTAGCCCGGTCAAGCCAGCGTTCTTCATTAGATTAATTAAATCTTCTCTATTCAAGGAATCAATGTTTTTATTAGGTTTTATAGAGGGATCTAAATTATTTTTGAAATCATTTTTGATTTCAATTGCATTAACCATTTTCCCACTTGCATGCCATACCTTTTTAATTGCAGTTACGGTTCCGCTGATTGATGAATGAACATTCATTTCACCGAATCCTTCTCTAACTGCTACCACTTGTCCGACTAAAACACTATCTCCAACTTCTACTTTAGATATTAAAGGACCAATGTTTTTAATTAAGTGTATGTACACATTTTCTGGGTTAAAATACTCTTCTAATGGTAGTTTTTTGGACATCGCCTTTCTACCATCAATATGAATTCCATGTGTTTTTTGAAATATCATTTGTATCCTCCATTTACGAAAATTATTCCATCAAACATTATAACATATTAAATGTTACATACCAAGATGAAATTTATATACTTATAGCTTATTAACTCAAGAAATAGTCTCTAACTAAATCAATTGCTATTTTAATTTCTTCTCTAGTTATATCATAATGCGTTACAAAGCGAAAAACTCCCTCATAAGGTAAAATTTTAACTCCTTTTTTAAATAAATATTCATCTAATTGATATTTTTTATCATTATCAATATCAAAGAATACCATATTGATATCTCTTTGATTTTCGTCAATTTTAATTCCGGGTATTTGGCGTAATAACTCTTCCATATATTTAGCATTTTCATGGTCAATATATAAACGTTTAGACATTTTTTCAACTGCTATTTTAGCTGCGGCAGCTAAAATTCCAATTTGTCTCATACCTCCACCCATGATTTTTCTATTAATTCTAGCTCTATCAATGAATTCTTTAGAGCCTACTAGAACTGTACCTACTGGCGCTCCTAAAGCTTTTGATAGACAGACACTAACTGTATCTGCATATTTAGTCATCTCTTTAGCTTCGATATTTAATGCTGTAGCTGCATTAAATATTCTCGCCCCATCTAGATGCACTGCTAATTTATGTTTTTTTGCAATTTTATAAACTCTAGCCATATAATTTAATGGTAAAACTTTTCCACTATAGGCATTTTCTATACATATTAATTTTGTTTGGGTAGTTGAAATAGTTCTTTTTTTAATTACTTTTTCTAGTTTATCTAAATCCCATATTCCATTATTACTTTCAAGTGTAAAAAGTTGAACAGAAGAAATTATTGGTGAAGCTCCGGATTCATGTTGAACGATATGTGCATCTTGGTCAACTATTACTTCGTCTCCTTGATTACAGTGAGTAAACAAAGATAATTGATTTGAAAATGTACCAGATGGCACAAAAATACCAGCTTCTTTACCCAAAATTTTCGCAATATAATCTTCTAATTCATTCATCAATAAATCATCAGAAAAAACATCATCACCCACTGGAGCTTTATACATTGCTTCTCTCATCTCTTTTGTTGGAGTTGTTACTGTATCGCTTCTTAAATCTATATATTTCATTTCTCACTTATCCTTTCTTGATATTTTTTTGAAAGTTCAAGTATTTTTTTAAAAAAATCTTCATACAAATCTAAAAAATCATAATTAGATACTTCATCAATATTTTTTTTTATGATTTCTTTTTCTCTATCTAAATCAAAGACAGGTAATTGATTTTCAAGCTTATATTCAGCTATTTTTTTAACTATCTGCATTCTTTCTATAAATAGATTTTGCATGTTTTTATCAATTATATCTATCTCTTCTCTTAATTTTTCCATATAGCCCCCTAAAATACTTATGTTTTTATTTTATCACAATTATTTAACTTCATAAACAAATTATATATTAAATAAAAGAAAAAGCCCTAAAAGGGCTAATTCTTATTTGTTATTCTTTAAATATTTGTTTGTCGTTATGGCAACATGAGCTCCATCGCTTGTAGCTTTTGCAATTTGCAATAAACCACCAATACAGTCTCCAGCAGCAAATAAGCCTGGAATATTAGTCATATAATCCTTATCAACAACGATATAATTATCTTCTAAAAAAGCTCCCATTCTCAATGCAAAATCTGAAGCAGATGGAGTTCCAAGTGCAACAAATAGAACATCTACATCATAACTTTTGTTTCCAGCAATTAATTGATTTATTTTTTCTTCACCTTTAATTTCTTGGATAGAATCAAACACAACTGGTTTGTCAACTTCTACTTCTAAATCCATTCCATCAGTAAAAATAGTTATGTCTTGACTGAAGTTTTTTAAAATATCAAGTTCCTCTTTCATAAATTCTTTATTGCCTACTAATCCGATTTTTTTATTGCGATAAATAAACCCATCGCATACAGCACAATATGAAATACCCTTACCAATATAATTATTAAATCCTTTAGCTTTTAAATTAGCTTGAGTTTTTCCTGTCGCAAGTATAACGGTTTTAGCCTTGTATTCTCCCTTAGTTGTCTTAATTACAAAATCATTAAAACTATCAATTCTTAAAACTTCATCCTTAACAATTTCAACTCCAAGTCTCTTTGCTTGATTGATTCCTCTTTCTAATAATTTAGGGCCTGTGATTGTTTCTTCAAAACCATAGTAATTATCAATATGTTTTGTCTTTCCTAAGGCTCCAAAGTCTTTCATTATTAAAAGAGTTTTTCTTTTAAATCTTTGCAAATAAATAGCGGAGGTTGCTCCTGCTGGTCCTCCACCTATTACTATTGTATCGTACATCAATTATAAACCTAAACGTCTCTTAAGATCTTCTTTTCTCATCAAGCCTATTACTTGGTCTTTTACTTTTCCATTTTCAAATAAATATACTGTAGGAATGCTTGACACTCTAAATTGATTTGCTAAATATCCTTCTTCGTCTACGTTTACTTTTGCTATTTTAAGTTTACCAGCCATATCTTGTTCTAATTCTTCCAATACTGGTGCTAACATAATACATGGTCTACACCATTGTGCCCAAAAATCAACTATTACTGGTACATCTGATTCTAATACTTCTTTTTTAAATGTTTCTGTTGTTACTTTTACTGGCATAATTATATTCCTCCTATTAAAATTTCCTATTTATTTTAACAAATGTTATTGTTTATTCAAAATGATTTGCTTAAAAATTATTTTCATCTAAACGAAAGATAATCCAGTTATCTAATGATTTAGCTTTTTTCTTTTTATAAAAGTTGATTGCTGGTTCATTCCAGTTTAAACAAACCCATTCCATCCGTCCGCAATTATTTGTTTTAGCTTCTTTTATTAAAGTATTAAATAATTGTTCTCCTATTCCTTTAGAACGGTATTCTGGTAAGACAAATAAATCTTCTAAGTATAATCCCTTTCTTCCTTTAAAAGTAGAAAAATTATAAAAATACAAAGCAAACCCTACAGGTTTTTTATTTACATATGCTAAATATACAAATGCATTTTTCTCTTCAAATAACTGTTGTTTCAAAAGCTCTTTAGTAGTTTCCACTTGATCTAACAATTTTTCATATTCTGCAATACCTTTTATTAAATCTAAAATAATAGGTACATCAGTTATTATCGCTTTTTTAATTTTGACTTCCATTTTATTTTTCCCTTTTTTTTATTTTTAATAATTCTATATATTTATAATAGATTTTATCTGCTAAATCAGTTTGAGATATATTTGAAGTATCAATAACTAAATCAAGTCCTTTTATTTTTGTTAGATCAAAATCAATTCTATCAGATATTATTCGCTTTTTAATATCTTTTATTTTATCTTTTCTTTCTTTCATTCTCGCTATACGAACTGATTCATCGGTTTTAAGAAAAATCGCAACTATAGGGCATGGTTTTAGTTTTAAGAACGATTCCAAACCTCGAGGCTCCAAAATGATGAATTTATCATCTCCTAACTCATTCTTAGGAGTTCCGTAATAATTATCATTATACTTAGCAGTTTCAATAAAATATCCTTGTTTTTCTAATTCTAAGAATTCATCTTTTGTAAAGAAATGATAATCAAATCCATCTATTTCGTTAATTCTTTTTTTTCTTGTGGTACATGTAACCACACGAGAAATCGGATATCGGTTAATCATTATTTTGGCTGCTTCTGTTTTTCCCGATGCACTAGGCCCTATTAATATTAACATAATAGCTTCCTCCTACCTATCAATATACATTATATCAAAAAATTATATATATAAAACCTAAAAATAAAAGATATTGTAAGTTTGATGTTATTTGCCAAAATCAAGGAAAAGTAGTATAATATCTAAAGTATTTTTGCTATTCTTAAAAGGTAGGTATCTTTATGAAGAAAAGAAAAATCACACCACTTTCAGTGATTGTAATGAGCTTTTTGGGAATTATTATTATAGGAGTATTTTTATTTAAACTTCCTATATCAACTCAAACAGGTCAAGCTTTGTCTTGGGTTGATTCTATATTTCTTTCCACTTCTGCAGTTTGTGTAACGGGACTTTCAACTATACCCGATCTTTCCAGTACTCTATCAGTATTCGGTAAAGTTGTTTTAGCTTCACTAATTCAAATAGGTGGTATAGGAATAGTCACAATCGCAATCTATGTTTTAATTGTTTTAGGAATTAAAATTGGAGTGACTGAACGTTATGTTATAAAAGAAGCTCTAAACCAACATTCTTTGTCTGGAGTCGTACGACTAGTAAAATCTATTATAATAACAACTCTAATTATTGAGTTTGTTGGTATGATAATCAATTTTATTGTTTTTATCCAAGACTTTAGTTTTTGGAAGGCTTTAGGCATTTCTGCTTTTCATTCTATATCATCTTTTAATAACGCTGGTTTTGATATTTTAGGTAGTTCATCATTACAAGTTTATAATTCTAATTTGTTACTTAATTTTAATACGATGATTCTAATTGTTATTGGTGGTATAGGTTTTATTGTTATTCGAGATATTTTAAGCAAAAGAAAATGGTCTGCCTTAAGTTTATATTCAAAAATTGTCATAAAAGCTACATTGTTTCTTATTGTAACTGGAACTTTAATCATTAAATTATTTGAATATCATAATGTTTCTTGGTTAGAGGCATTATTTCAAAGTATAACCACAAGAACAGCTGGCTTTTCAACTATAGATATGAACTTATTTTCTTTCTCTACCCTAACAGTAATTATGATATTTATGTTTATTGGCGCTTCACCTAACTCTACTGGTGGTGGTATTAAAACAACAACATTTTATATCATGTTTCGTTCAATTGTAAGTTTTTTAAAAGGAAAACCTATCATTATTAATAAGAGAAGAATTGGTTCTGAATCAAGAACAAAAGCTTTCACTTTAGCTGGATTAGCTTTAACTTCTATAATTGTTGTATTTATTATTTTAGTTCGAGTCGAAGCTAATAATCCTTCTCCTGAAATGACTTTTCTTAAAATGTTATTTGAAACATTTAGTGCTTTTGGAACCGTAGGACTTAGCATGGGTATTACACCATTTTTAATGCCTACATCAAAGATACTTCTGTCATTATTAATGTTTTTAGGTAGACTTGGGCCTATTTCTATATTTGGTTTAATGAATAGAAATTGGGGTGTTCCTCAAGTATCTAATATTGAATATGCAAGAGAAAAGATAATCATTGGATAAATATAATACCTCTGTTTTTAAAAAATCAGAGGTATTTTTTTATGCATGAAATCTCTTTTGAATTTCTTCTGTAATTAATTTTGGAAAGAAAAATATAATAAATAAAAGAATCGATATAGCTACTAAAAAAGCACAGATAGATGGCCATAAGATAGTTACTATATTTACAAAGGCCAAAATAATTGGAACTAATGAAAAGACAATAATAACTAATAAATAAAAGAAATAATCTCGGTAATTAAGTCGTTTTGCCCAGATAATTACAGATATAGCTAAGTTAGCACTCATAAGTAATAATGGCATAAGATAATTTAATGACCAGCCATTATTATCAGGCACAGTATCAAAATCTATAAATATCAAAAGTCCTATCATAAGCACTGTAAGCGTAGCTAATCTAAAGGCAATATTTCTTTTAGAAAATATACCTACTCTTACTAAAAACCAAAAATAAATTATCCCACTAATTGGAATTAAGGACCAATAACTTCCATTAAATCCTGCCCAATTGAT
>NBLG01000010.1 GCA_002084435.1 Tenericutes bacterium 4572_104 | reverse complement strand
CAAGGAGATGGAGCCCATATTCATGATAGTGGTTGTAATATGGTAATAGATACAGGAGACATAGATAACTATAATCATATTATTGAATATTTTAAGAATCATAATATAAATAAAATTGATATTGTTTTAATATCACATTGGCATAGTGATCATTTTGGAGAGTTAGTTGATTTGTCAAATGAATTTAAGATAAAACATATATATGTAAACCATGACGAAGATATAAATTTAAAATATGAGGTAATACATGAGGGACAGATGTTTGCTTGTGGAAAAGCCAAATTTCAAGTGATTAGCGCGAATCATGATGATTTAAATGAAAACAATAATTCTTTAGTTTGCTTTAGATAGGTTGATAGATAATGTTCATAATATATTTAGAACCGATGAAGATGGGACTGTAACTATCTATTATTCATATATATCAAAAATCAAAATAATAGAAACATATAGACATAATAATCGCAGAAAGTATATTTTAAGCCAATTATAAAAAATAATATTAAATATGATATAATATACTTGGTGGTTAAATGAATCCAAACTGTATTTTGCTTTATGGTGATGATCAGTATACTATTAAAAAGCAAACTGATTTAATTTTAAAAAGCAGCGGTATTTTCATCCAAGATATTGAAATATATGACTATGAGGAAGATGGTTTAGAAAGCGCAATTCAATCTGCGATGACTTTACCTTTTTTGGCAGAACAAAAAGCAGTTATTCTTAAAAACTGTGTTTTTTTGACTGACAAAAAAAATATATCTATAGAAGAATCTAATATATTAAAACAGTATATAAGTTATGTGAATCCGACTACGATTTTTATAATGACTGTTAATTCATCAAAATTAGATTTTCGTAAGGGGTTAGTAAAATATTTATCAAAGAACATCGAGAACAAACAGTATTCTAATAAAAACAACATAGACCAAATTTATGATTATATTAAAAGCGAAGTTGAGAAAAATAAACTTACAATTGATTCATTAGCTTTAACACAGTTTGTAAATCGTATAGGCAATGATTCCGAAATGTTAGAGCAGGAATTGGAGAAACTAATCACATACGCTTTAGATAAGAAACATATCACTTCAGATATGGTATACGAGATAGTTTCAAGAGATATTGAAAACAATATCTTTGAATTGGTCAATGCATTTTTAGAGAAGGATATCAATAAAACAATGGAAATCTATTCTGATTTAAAATCAATTAAAATCGATCCTATTTGGATGTTAAATGTTATTGTGAATAAATTTCAAGAGATTCTTTATACTAAGGAATTATTAAAATCCAAATATAGCCGCGAAGATATTATGAAATATTTTAAGGCTTCTAGAGGTAGGGTTTTCTATATGATTCAGAATGCTAAAAATATTGATTATAATCAGTTAGTTCACTTATTAGAAAAATCTGAAAAATTAGATTATCAAATTAAAAGTGGACAAATTGATAAATCATTAGGACTAGAATTATTTCTTTTAGGCAATGTATAAAAAAAAAGCCTCTTGGCTTTTTTCTTCTTATAGACTATTTACTTTACGTGATAAGCGAGCTTTTTGTCTATTAGCGTAATTCTTGTGATGAATACCTTTCGCTACAGCTTTATCTAATTTTTTATAAGCTAAACTTAGGTTTTCTTTTGCTTTTTCTAATTCATTGTTCTCTACAGCTACTTCAACATTCTTTAAAGCAGTTTTTAAAGATGATTTGAATGAAGCATTTGCTAAACGACGTTTTTCATTTTGTAGATTACGTTTCATTTGTTGTTTGTTATTTGCCATTATAACACCTCCATAGTTAATCGCGTAAATATTGTAACAAATAAAGGTTAAAATTGCAACAAATAAAAATCAATATTATATCAATATAATTGAAAAGGTTTAGACATTTTATTAAATAGGTTGACCTTTTCATGAAAAAAATAGATAATATTAGTAATACAAGAAAAAAATATGTAGGAGAAGAAGATGGCACTTTTAGAACAAAAAGGATATACTTACTCAAAACAACCAAATATTGGTTCTAAATTGCTAATAAGCAATGGCTATTTAGGTTATCGGGGAACTCTAGATGAAGCTGATTCATCTGATTTAGTTGCGCTCAACTTAAATGGACTATATGATGGCAATGTTGAATACGAATCAGTAAATGCTTATAACCCCTTATATATTATGTTAAAGGCTGATGGAATTAATTTAAATCCAAAATCTTTTAGACCAAAAAAACACATTGTTTCATTAAATACTGAAACAGGAGTTTTCCGTCGTCAAACAGATTTTAAATATGGAAATATTGAAGTAACAATAAAAAGCGAAAGATTTGTAGATCAAATTGATAAAAACTTAATGTATTCAAAATTCACCTTTAAATCTTCAAAAGAAATTGAAGCGGAAATATATTCTGGAATTGATACTTCTATTTGGAATATTAATGATATTCACTTGAAGAGAAGTAAGATGGAAAAATCCGAAGAGATGATTATTATTCACTCTAAAATAAAACGCAGTAATTTAGATATATTTGTTGGTGTTATGGAAGAATATAGCTTTAAGGCAAATGACACACATAAGACAAAAAGTATTTCTAAATACAAAATTAAATTAATACCTGGAAAAGAATATAATATTATAAAATATGCTGGAGTAATTCATAGCGATTCTTTGGGAAAAGAAAATCTAATTGAAAAGCTTCAAAACGCAAAAAAAATGGGCTATAAAAAACTGCTTAAGAGAAATATCGAGTTTTGGAATAAAGTATATGAAATTTCTAGAATTCATATTTTTAATAATGACAAGGTAAAAGAACAAGCTGATTATGCAGTTTATCAATTGATTTCTCATAGACCATATTCAGATAATACCTCTATACCTCTTAAGGGATTATCTGGACAATATAATCAAGGAGGCATAAGCTGGCAAACAGAAGTATTCTTATTACCATTTTATATTAATGTGGATACTGTAAGTGCTAGACATATGATAATGTATCGCATTAAAGGATTAGAAGAATCAATAAGGCGAACTAAAGAATATGGGTATTTAGGAGCTTTGTATCCTGTTTTATCAGGGTATTCAGGAAAAGAGATAGATTCAAGAGAGATTAAAAATATGATTCATGTCAATGGATCTATTATCTACGGAATTTATCAATACGTTGAACAAACAGGAGACTATTCTGTTTTATTTGAAGGCGCCTTAGAAATGATGTTAGAGATGTGTCGCTTTTATATATCTTACGCTACTTTAAGCGATAATAAAAAACATTATGACTTCTTAAATGTTTATGGTCTTGATTATACACATGGAGATGTAAATAACGAAGCTTATACAAATCAAGTAATTAAGTTTGCACTTGATTCTTTGATTAAATCAGTCGCATTTGCGAAACAAACAGATAAGGCTGAAGTAAAAAAAATATTTGATGAACATGGTTACGATGATTTAATAAAAGAAATAAGAGAATTGAGAAGAAGATTATATACAAAGAAAGAAAATATAGAATATTTAGTTGAAAGTTTTGATGATTATTATGATTTAGAAGATAAAAAGATATCAAGGCTTAAAAAAGCAAAGTATATTGAAAAAATGAAGGGCATTAGTTTTGATAGAACTAGCTATATAAAGAATTCCAATGTATTGGTTATGTTAGCTTTATTTAGTGAAGAATTTCCTAATATTGTCCATAGAAAAAGTTATGATTATTATATAAGACGTTCAGTTCAACCAGATATATTCGCTAAGATTATGTATATATTAGAAGCTTGCGAAATTGATTTAGTTGAAGATGCATATGAAATGTTTGAAGAATTAGCGAATTTAGATATTAGTAATAATAATTTATTCAAAGATGGATTAAATTTAGTTTTATTAGGTGGTATTTATATTACTCTAGTATATGGTTTTGCGGGAGTAAAAAGATATACTTATCTCGTTTCATGTGATTATAATATTCCTAATAAAATTAGTAGAATTGAATGTGCTTTAAGAGTGATGGATAATATTGCATATGTTAAAGTTAAAAGAAACAGCGCAAATGTAAAATGGACAGAATTTGAAGAAGATGAAGATTAATTGATTATTTTGATGCTATAGCTGATGGATTTGATATTACTTATTCAAAGCTAAATCTAGAAATTTTTATGATAGATTCAAAAAAACTTGGGTTAGAACCAAGAGAATGTATGGTTGTAGAAGATGCTTTTTCTGGAATAGAAGCTGCTAAAGCAGCTGAAATGATAGTTGTGGCTATACATAATGCAAAAAAGAGTCTTCTAGCTGATTATCGTATGGATAATTTACTAGAAATATATAAAATAATTGAAGGAGAATAACTATGAAAAAGAAATCATTATTTGGATTGATTCTATTATTATTAGGAGTTTTATTGTTGTTTGATAAATTTGATTTCGTTAAATTTAATTTGTTTTTTTCTGGTTGGTGGACATTGTTTTTAATTATCCCCGCACTTCTATCTATGTCTAGAACTGGTATTACTATTGGAAATGTTGTTTTGTTGGTATTAGGAATTGGATTTTTGTTAAGAGAAAATGGATGGGATATTAATGGATATATTATTCCAGCTATATTTATTGTACTTGGAATAGGAATAATTGTTAGAAAATGATGTGTATCTTTTGTCAAAAATATAAAGATCATAAAGATATTATTTATGAAAACAATACTATTTTTGTAATATATGATTCTTTTCCTGTTTCTAAGGGACATTGTCTTATAATACCAAAAAGACATATTCCTGATTATTTTTCTATTAATGATGATGAATTGAAAGATATTAATGAAGCTATTAAACAAATGAAAAAAATAATAGACAAAACATATCATCCAGATGGATATAATATTGGAATTAATAATGGTCATGCCGCAGGACAGACAGTATTTCATTTACATGTACATTTAATTCCGCGTTATCTTGGAGATGTTTTAAATCCGCGCGGAGGGGTTAGAACGGTTATACCGGGGAAGCAAATTTATTAGCTTTCCTTTTTTTTTGAAAATGAACACATTTTTCATGTGCTTTTCATATGAAATATTGTATAATAAATATGTTGCTTCGCAAGGAGGTATTTAAATGAAACGAAAAACAAAAATAATATGTACAATAGGCCCAGCAATCGATACACCTGAAATGATAAGTAAAATAATTGATGCGGGAATGAATGTAGGTAGACTTAATTTTTCTCACGGAACTAGAGAAGAACATAAAAAAAGAATCGAAATGATTCGTAGTATTTCTGAAAAGAAACATCGCTATATCGGAATTATGGCTGACACAAAGGGTCCAGAAATTAGAACTGGAGTATTTGAAAATAATAAAGCAGTATTTAAAAAAGGTGATATTGTCACTATAGTTAAAGAAGATGTAGTTGGTAATAATGAACGTTTTCATATTACTGCATTAGAATTATTTGATGATATTGAAGTTGGTGATTTTTTATTAATTGATGATGGCAAGATAAGACTTGATGTAATCAGTAAGGATAAAGATTCGTTTAAGTGTAAGATAGCTAATCCAGGTACTATTAAATCTCGTAAAGGAGTAAATGTTCCAAATGTTAAATTGTCTATGCCTTATATTTCTAAAAAAGATGATGAAGATATAAGATTCGCAGCTAGAGAAAGACTTGATATGATAGCTTTATCATTTGTGAGAAGAAAAGAAGATGTCCTAGCTGTTAGAAAAATATTAAAAGAAGAAAACTATCCTAAAATTGAAGTTATCGCTAAAATAGAAAATCAAGAAGGTGTAGATAATTTAGATGAGATTCTAAAAGTTGTGGATGGTATTATGGTTGCTAGAGGAGACCTTGGTGTTGAAGTGTCTACTCAGTTTGTACCAATTTATCAAAAAAAGATTATCGCAAAAGCAAATGAAGTAGGTAAACCTGTTATAACAGCTACTCATATGTTAGAATCAATGATTAATTTTCCAAGGCCTACAAGAGCCGAAGCTAGTGATGTAGCTAATGCTATTTTAGATGGATCTGATGCCATTATGTTATCTGGTGAAACAGCTGCGGGAAATTATCCTATCGAATCTGTTCTTACAATGGATACGATTGCTAAAGCAATTGAAGATACAATATCTTATGAAGATAGATTAGAAAAAGCAATTCAATCGAGTTCACATACTGTAAATGACGCAATAGGAATCGCCGTTAGTCAAGCTGTTATGACCCTGCCTAAAGCAGAGGTGATAATTGCCTTTACTGAAACTGGTGGTACTGCAAAAAGAATGTGCAAGTTTAGGCCTAGTAAACCTATTATCGCAATTACAGATAGTATTGAAACCTGTCGTAGATTGTCATATTATTGGGGTGTATTTGCGACTATGTCAGATGATATTTCTAATCTTCAAACCCATGACCAAGTAGCTATGAAAGTGGCTAAAGATTTTGGGTTTAAAAAAGGTGCTACTTTGGTATTGACTTCAGGATGGGGTCAAAAACATGGTAAAACAAATACCATGAGAATAATTGATATAGAATAAAATATATTGTATACAAAAAGCCAGCTTATGCTGGCTTTATTAATTATTCAAGGTTTAATTTAGAATTAATTTTGGTGAACAAATTTCTAATCCATGAAACAAACTTTGTGTTTCGCACAATCCAATAAGTGCCCTCAGCTAAAGCCATTCCAACAATCAAATCAATTATATAATGTTGTTTTAATGTTTGAGTTGAAATAATGATAGATAAAGCTATAACCCAAATAAGTATTTTATATTTTTTAGGAATTGTTTTATCATGTCTTACCCCTATAATTGTAATCCAACTCATCAATGTATGCATTGATGGAAGAGCATTTCTAGGGCCAGCAGCCTGATAAATAAGCATTACTATTTTTTCAGTAAAATTCAAATCAGTTCTTGGAGTTAAATAATTATCATTGAGAAATAATCCAGAAGTAACTCGCCAAGCTTCAACGTCAGATTGAAAGAAAAAATACCAAAGACCGCAAATAATAAAGGTGATAAAAATAACAGCTAAAATATTATAAAAATTATCTTTTGAATAAAAAGCGATAATGAAAAATGCAGATACCCAAAATGGGTAAGCAATGATATAAGGATAAATTGTCCAAGATAGAAAGGGAACTAATTGGTTAAATTTTAAAAAGATATAACTGTAGTCTTTTCCAGTATTACCAACTATATCTGCGTACATTTGATTACCAAAATATGAAATAAATAGTAATAAAGCAGTAAGTATAAATGGAATGATTGCATATGTAAATCTCTTTTTATTCATGTTTTCACCTCATTAATAAAATTATATCATAACTTAGCTATTTATAAATATGTTTTATCTCAATGTTATGTTTTTCATTGAATATGTGAAACATTTGTGATAAAATCAATACAAATATATATAACTATAGGAGGCAATAAATGTTTGGACTAAGAAGCGATGGTAAAAAGATTAAACATATAGATCCATTAATGAGAGTAGTTCCACATATTATGTTTCAAAGAAATGACGCAATGGTTATGCAATCACAGGATTATGATTGTGAAAACATCGATAAATATATTCATGATAAGCGTGATAATGAAGGTATTCGTTTTACATATTTAGATATTTTAGTTACGGCTATTGTTAGAACGCTTGCCTTAAGGCCTAAAATGAACCGCTTTATAATGAACGGAAGGATTTATAAGAGAAATCAAATACAAGTATCATTTGCGATAAAGAAAAAGTTAGTTGATAAGGCTGACGAAACAACGGTGAAACTTACATTTAAAGGAACTGAAAGTATCTATGATATTAAAGAAATATTAGACAAAGTTATTAAAGAAAACAAAGGTATGGATAAGACAAATGATACTGATAAGCTTGCAAAATTACTAACAATGGTACCTAACTTCTTCATTAAAGTAATGGTCCGTTTTTTGGTATTCTTAGATAAACACGGAATGATGCCAAAATCAGTATTAGAAGCGAGTCCATTTCATACATCAGTATTTTTAGTCCATTTAAAATCAATAAAAATGCCACCTGTATTTCATCACATTTACAACATAGGGACAACAGGGATATTTATTTCTATTGGACAAGAAAAATATGAGCCAGTTGTAAAAGATCGTCAATCAAAAGAAATCGTTGTGAAAAAGATGTTAAAAGCTGGAGTTGTAGTTGATGAACGAATAAGTGATGGATTATATAATTCTTTATCTTTAAGAGTATTTAAAAAATTTATGGAAAACCCTTATATTTTAGATGAAAGATTAGATCATATTGAAAAGGATGTTGATTAATGTATGGATTGGTTTATGCTTTTTTTAGGATTTGTTATAGCTTTTGCTTTTATTTATTTTGGCATTCGTTTTACCTTTTATCCCGTTAAAATGGTAGAGTATTTACAGAGAATGAAATTTAAAGAAACTGGTCAAGTAGATAAAAGAGCTAAAATAGTTTCAATTATAATGGGAGTTTTATTATTAATTGCTGGATTGTATTATTTAGCTTATGTAATCCTCGCAATAATTTATTCATCATAAAAAGCAGATAAACTGCTTTTTTATTTTGCTAATTTTCTATTGTCTAATTATCTTAAATCTGTTACAATGATTATGGTACTAAAATTTCGCCAAATACGGCTTTTAGGCGGTGATTACATGAATTTGCTTAAAATTAATAACCTAAAAAAAACATTTGGTGGTAATGTACTTTTTGACAATGTTTCTTTAGAAATTAATAGCCATGAAAAAATCGCTCTTATAGGAAGAAATGGTGTTGGGAAGACAACGTTGATTAAAATGATACTAAAAGAAATTACCCCAGATTCTGGGGAAATTTTTATTTTTAAACAAGCTAAGATTGGGTATCTGTCTCAAGATATTATTACATCAGTTGAAAATACGATGTATGAAGAATGTTTAATGGTATTCAATGATTTACTTAAAATAAAGGATCAACTAGATGTAATAATACATAAAATGAAGACAGATCATTCTCAAAAAATAATGAATCGCTATTCAAGTTTAGAGAATCAATATCAAATTCTTGGTGGTTATGAATATGAAACCATTATAGATATGTTGCTAACTAAGTTTGGGTTTAAAAAAGAAGAATATTCGAGAAAAATATCAACATTTTCTGGTGGTGAAAGAACAAGAATTGCTTTTGCGAAACTTTTGATGATTAAACCAGACCTTTTGATATTAGATGAACCAACTAATCATATGGATATTCAAATTATAGAATGGTTAGAAGACTACTTAAAACAATATTCTGGGGCTGTTTTAGTTATTACTCATGATAAGTATTTCATAAACAAGGTTGTTAATAAAATATATGAAATCGATCAACATACAATTCAACGCTATGATGGTAATTTTGATTATTATGAAGCTGAAAAAGTTAAGCGATACGAACTCTTGATGAAACAATTCCTTAAACAAAAGAAAGAAATAGCTCATTTACAGAGTTTTGTGGATAGATTTAGATATAATTCTAAACGAGCATCAATTGCACAAGATAGAATTAAAAAAATAAATAGAATTAAAAAAATAGAAAAACCAACGGATACAACTAGTCATATTAAAATTCAATTCAACACAAAAAGGCCAACTAATATTTACATATTAGAATTGTTTAAATTAGAAATAGGTTATGAAGAACCCTTAACTGAACCAATTACTTTTAAGATGAGAGGGTTTGAAAAGGTAGGGATAATCGGGCCTAATGGAGCTGGTAAAACAACTTTAATTAAAACATTAATGAATTTAGTGAAACCATTAAAGGGATCATTTAAGTTTTATAAAGAAATGAAAATAGGATATTTTGATCAAAATCAATCTCAGTTTGATGAAAATTTAACTATAATGCAAGTGATTCAAAATATATATCCATATAAAACAATTAAAGAAGTGAGAACTGATTTAGCTAGAGTATTATTTAAAGGAGAAGATGCCTATAAACTTGTATCTGTACTTTCAGGTGGGGAAAAGGTTAGATTATCTATATTATTATTAATGCTTGAAAGTCCTGATTTACTAATATTAGATGAACCAACAAACCATTTAGACTTAGATACTAAAAACATAGTTGAAGATGTTTTTGAAGTATATGAAGGACCGATTATATTTATTTCACATGATAGATATTTTATAAATAAGGTCGCAAGCAAAATTATAAGTATTGACCAGAAAATCCTTGTGTTTGATGGCAATTATACAGACTATATATCATATATTAAAAAAATAGAAAGCGAGAAAAAAGAACCTCAAAAAACAAAGAGAACAAAAACAGTAGACAAAGAGAAAAAAATTCAAAAGATAATTTTACAAATTGAAGAAAATGAACTTGAATTAGATAGGTTAAAACAACAGTTATTTGATGAAGAGATATATTTGGATAAAATAAAATATCAAAAGAAAAATGATGAAATAAAATCAAAAGAATCAAGTATTGAATCATTATATGAAGAAATTGAAGACCTATCAAAAACATAAAAAACGCATAAAATAAGAGATTTTGTGCTACAATAATAGAGGAGGTATTTATTATGCTAAACAATATGAAAATGCGTATAAAAGAAGAATTAGAGTTGAAATTAAAAGAAAGATTTAACCAGGATTTATTGGTAGTTGTCGAAGAACCGAAAAAGGCTGGCCTTGGAGATTTGTCAATCCCTGTTTTTTCTGTTGTTAAAGCTGTTAGAAAACCTCTTCCTATGATAGTTGATATTATTAAAAATGAATTAAAATTAATTAAGGAAAACATATATTTTAAGAAAATAGAAAGCATATCAGGGTTTATTAATATTACACTTGATAGAGCCAAATATTCAAAACTAGTTATTGAAGATTATGATAACAGTACTGATTATGGAAGAAGTCATATAGGAGATAATTTAACAGTTTGTATTGATTATTCTTCTCCTAATATCGCAAAACCATTTTCTATTGGGCATTTACGCTCTACGATAATAGGACATAGCTTAGGGAACATATTAGAGAAATGTGGATACAAGGTTGTTCGCATAAATCATTTAGGTGATTTTGGGACTCAATTTGGAAAGATTATCTATGCTTACTTAAATTGGGGTGATAAGGATGCAGTTAGAAAAAATCCTGTATCTGAACTTGTAAAACTCTATGTTGAATTTAATGAACGCGCTAAAAAAGAACCTAATTTAGAGGTTGAAGCGAGAAAAATCTTTAAAGAACTAGAACAAGGAAAAGAAGAATATGTTGCTTTATGGGAATATATTAGAGAAGAATCTCTTAAAGAATATATGAAAGTCTATAAATTATTAGGAGTTTCATTTGATTCTTATAATGGAGAAGCATTTTATAATGATAAAATGCAAAAAGTTATTGATGAATTAAAAGAAAAGAATTTATTAAAAAAAGATCAAGGCGCAATGATTGTGGATTTGGGTGATGATATACCACCGGCCTTAATTCAAAAATCTGATGGATCAACACTTTATATCACAAGGGATTTAGCCGCTTTGTTCTATCGCAAAAACACCTATAATTTTGATGAAGTATTATATGTTGTTGGTAATGAACAAAAATTGCATTTTATACAGTTAAAAAAAGTTGTAAGTAAAATGGGATATGATTTTGCCAAAGATATTCATCATATTAATTTTGGACTTGTTTTGCAAGATGGTAGAAAAATGTCCACGAGAAAAGGTAAAATAGTAAAACTTGAAGATGTTTTACATGAAGCTAGCCGTTTAAGTTTAAAATATATTAATGAAAAAAATCCTGACTTAGAAGATAAAGAAAAGATATCTGAAAAAATAGGAGTTAGCGCAATTATCTTTAATGATTTAAAAAATTATCGTACAAATGATTTTGAATTTGATTTAGAAGATATGGTTAACTTTGTTGGACAAACCGGACCTTATCTTCAATATACATCAGTTAGAATTCAATCTATTTTAGATTTAGCTAAAGACGTTAAAACTGAAATTGACTATAATTTATATGAAGGTGAACATTGTTTTGATATTATTAAAAATATAAGTATGTATGAAGATATTATAGTAAAAACAAAAGAAGAATATGCTCCTTCAATATTAGCCAAATACCTTTTAAATTTAGCTAGTTTATTTAATAGTTTTTATGCGAAAGAAAAAGTTATAGTTGAAGATCCTATAGAAAGATATACTAAACTTCATCTTTTAAAAATGACAAAAGATGTTTTAAATGATGGAATGAAATTGCTTGGAATGCAGGTCATTTCAAAAATGTAGACAGAGTCCATATCTTTGAGGGGGTGATTTGATATGGAAAAAACAAAACAAATTAATCAACCTAAAAAACAGATATTTAAGCTATTCTTGACAATGTTTAAATGGATGGGTCCTTATTGGCCTTTTCTAATTTTGTCTTTTAGTTTTTTATATTTTGTATCATATGCAAGAACATTATTACCACTATTTGGTCAACACATCATAGATGTTATTTTACCAGCCAATGCAGGCGAATCTAAATTGCCTACATTTTTAGCTAATTTATTGGTGGGCGATACTAAAATACATGAATTATTGCTAGCTGCTGGTATGATTGTTGCTTTAGCTATATTTAGAGCTGTATTTATTTTTCTTAGAAGATGGTCATCTGGATATTTTGGTGAAACGGTAGCCTTTAATTTAAGAAATAGATTATATAGAAAATTACAAAATGCAGATTATTATTTTCATACACATTCAGAAACTGGAGATTTAATTCAAAGATGTACTACTGATGTAGAAGCTTATAAGCGTTTTATTTCGGAAAGAATAGTTGAAGTAATGCGTTTAGTTTTATTAGTAGGATTATCGATTTGGCAGATGTCAAAATTAAACACAGATTTGACTTTTGTGTCTTTGATAATAGCGCCTATTTTACTTTCAATAGCTGTTTATTATTTTAGAAAAGTTGAAAAAATGTTTACTGTTATTGAAGCTAATGAAGGTAAGATGACAACACACGTTCAAGAAAATGTTTCTGGATCTAGAGTTGTCAAAGCATTTGCTAATGAACCTTATGAAGTAAAAAAATTCGATAATCTTAATCGTAAATTTACTGATTCTGATTATAATTTAATTAAAAAAATGTCTATTTTTTGGTCATCTACTGATTTTATCAGCTTTGCCCAATTTTGTTTGATTGCTGTATTTGGTATTATTTATGCATCAAACGGAACTATAACCTTAGGTGTTTATACAGCCTTTTTAGCTTATGCAGGTAATATAATATGGCCTATGAGGCAACTTGGACGTTTAGTAGGAGATTTTTCTAAATCAACAGTAGCTGTATGGCGTTTAACAAAAATAATTGACAATGAAGATGAATATGATGATACAGAGCCAAACCTAAAACCTGAAATAAAAGGAAATGTTTCATTTAAACATGTATCATTTAAATTTAATGATTCGATAGAAGATCAAATTATAGATGTCAGTTTTGAAGTCAAAAAAGGAAAAACTATCGCAATTATTGGTAAAACTGGATCTGGTAAATCAACATTGATGAATTTAATGGTTAGATTATTGGATTACCAAAAAGGAGAAATATTAATCGATGGAACACCTGTTAAAAATATAGAAAAACATTATTTAAGAGAACATGTAGGATTTATATTACAAGAGCCTTTCTTATTCTCAAAAACTGTAGAAGAAAATATTTCGATAGCTGATAAAAATATTTCAAATGATAGAGTAGAATCTGTTGCGAGAATTGCGGCTGTTCATGATGATATAATTAATTTTGAAAATGGATATAAAACTTTAGTTGGTGAAAGAGGAGTTACTTTATCAGGTGGCCAAAAACAACGAGTTGCCATAGCTAGAATGCTTTTAAAACCAAAACCAATATTAATATTTGATGATAGTTTAAGTGCTGTAGATACTGAAACTGATATCCAAATTAGAAGAGCTTTAAATAAAGAATGGAAAGATTCTACAGTATTTATTATTACTCATAGAATTACTACCGCAAAAGAAGCTGACAAAATTATCGTTTTAGAAAATGGAAAAATAAAAGAATCTGGAAGTCATGATGAATTAATTAAAAGAAAAGGAATGTATAAAAATATTTGGGAAACTCAATCTCGTATTGATTTTCAATTAGAGGTAGGTGATAAAGATGAATGATTTTTTACATGATGAAGAAGAATTCACCTCTCGTAAAATTGACTGGAATGTATGGAAAAAGATTTTTTCCTATATGAAGCCTTTAAAAAAATATGTTATTTTAGCTGTTTTATGTATGTTGATATTAGCTGCTACTGATGTAATTTATCCATACATTGCTAGATTTACCATAGATGATATCATTACTCCTAATATAGTTAATGGTACTCAAGATTTATCAAAATTAAAATTATTTATTGGCCTTTATTTAATATTTATGGTTATCCAAGCATCAATGGTATTTTTATTTATTAGATATGCAGGAAAAATACAAACTGAATTAGCTTATAATATTAGAAAAAGTGCTTTTTATCATTTACAAGAATTACCATTCTCATACTATGATAGAACAAGAGTTGGATGGATAATGGCGAGAATGACTTCTGATTCAAGAAATTTAAGTGAATTATTATCTTGGGGACTAATTGATATAACATGGGGATTGTTTCTCATGGTGATTTTAGTAATCGTTATGTTTATAATTAACCCAACATTAGCCTTGGTTACTATTTCTGTAGTGCCATTAATGACAGCGGTATCTATTTATTTTCGCAAACATATTTTAAAAGCTTATCGTTCAATTAGAAAGATTAATTCCAAGATTACGGGGGCTTATAATGAAGGTATAACAGGAGCTTTAACTACTAAAACTCTTGTTTTAGAAGAAAATAATTTCGATGGATTCAATGATTTAACATTTGACATGCGCACACAATCAATTAGAGCTGCGATGATTCAAGGATTATATTTTCCTTCAATGTTATTTTTGATTTCAGTAGGAGTCGCCTTGGTTTATGTAGTTGGTGGAAGTTTGGTTATTAATATAGGGCTTTCAATAGGTACACTATATTTATTCACGAATTATGTTTGGCAATTCTTTGAACCTGTTAATAATGTCGCAATGATTTATGCGAATTTCCAACAAGCTCAAGCTTCTGCGGAAAGAATTGTTTCTTTGATTGAGACCAAACCTGATATTACAGATTCTCCTGAAGTTATAGAAAAATACGGATCATTATTTGATTATAAACATGAAAATTTTGAAAAAATTAAAGGTGATGTTGAATTTAGAAATGTGAGTTTTAGATATCAAGTTGGTGAAGAGATTCTTAAAGACTTCAATTTAAAAGTTAAAGCAGGGGAGTCCATTGCCCTAGTAGGTCATACTGGAGCTGGGAAAACCACTATTGTTAATTTGCTCGCAAGATTTTATGAACCGACAAAAGGAGAAATATTAATTGATAATGTAGATTATAGAAAAAGATCTATGTCTTGGCTACATTCAAATCTAGGTTATGTTTTACAAGATCCACATCTATTTAGTGGTAGTGTTTTAGAAAATATTCGTTATGGACGCTTGGACGCAACTGATGAAGAAGTTATTGCCGCAGCTAAGGCAGTAGAAGCTCATGAATTCATTATGAAATTTGAAAATGGATATGATACTGAATGTGGCGAGGGAGGATCTAGACTTTCAGTAGGACAAAAACAGCTTGTTAGTTTTGCCCGTGCTATTTTATCAAATCCAAGAATTTTAATATTGGATGAAGCTACGAGTTCAGTAGATACTGAAACAGAAGCTGCGATACAAATAGCTATAAATAAACTATTAAAAGGAAGAACTAATTTTATTGTTGCACATAGATTATCCACAATTGTCCATAGTGATAGAATACTTGTATTGGATAACGGTAAAATAATAGAACAGGGAACACATCATGAATTAATTAAGAAACAGGGAGCTTACTATAAATTATATACAAATCAATATTCTGAAGAAATGCTTAAATTGTCATTGAGGTAAATAGGTGAGTCATTATGATTCGCCTATTTCACCTAATTTCTTCTATATGGGATTTTAAGATTAGATTTATTATGATATAATATTATTATAAAACACAAAAAAAAGGAGGCTAGTTATGAAAAAAATCATTTTCTCTATATTTGTACTTGCCGCAATCATTATAGCCTTTTTTATTTTCTTTATTTATCGCAATATAGACAGAAACCAAATATTATATCAATCCCTTGTTACTAATAGTGATGTAGTATACAAAACAATTGACAATAAAAATCTTACATTAGATATATTAATGCCTACAAAAGAAGTTTATGAAACTACGCCAGTTATTTTTTATGTACATGGAGGTAGTTTTGTTGAAGGTGATAAATCTTGGCTTACAAAAGATATTGGAGAATATGTTACAAGGGCTATTTTGGATTCTGGATATGCGATTATTTCTTTAAATTATCGCTTATTGGATGAAGATACACATTTTCCAGAAAACCTAATAGATATTAAAGACGCTATTAGATATATAAATTCTAAAGCTGAAGATTATGAATTTGACACAAACAATTTTGGGATTTATGGCACAAATGCTGGAGCCTATCTAGCACTAACAGTTGCCTACAGCCCAAGTGGATTATACTTAGGTGATTCTCAGTTAGTTAGTTTTTCAGCTGAAGTAAAATATGCAATAGATTTTTATGGGATTACCAAGATGAGTGATGTTAAAGATATTAATCATATGACTTCACAAGAATTAATTGATACACAAAATGATTTAGATATATTCTATGGAGAAATATTTGATATTTATAATTTAACTGAAGAAGATTATGAATTGATAGAACAATATGATCCATTATCTTATATTTCTAATGATACAATCCCTACATTGATTATTCATGGAACCAATGATGCGTTGGTTAATATAAATCAAAGCGATATGCTAGAAACAAAATTAAATGAATATAATATTGAATATGAATACTATAAAATTTTAAGTGGGAATAATGGATTGACTAATATAACTGAGGGAGAAATTAATAACATTCAAACATATGTAGTTGATTTTCTAAGTGCTCAACATATTAATGAGGTGGATTAGTAATCCGCCTCTTTTTAAAAAAACAATAAAGGAGTAGTCATTTAAAATGGGTAAACTTACAAAACTATCAGGTTTTATTGATTCTCATCTTCATATGTTAGGTCTAGGATATACTAAGTCAAATATATCTTTAGAAGAAGCTAAATCTAAAAAAGAAGTTATTTCTTTATTAAAAAAAAGCCAATCAAAAACTATAATCATTGGTAAAGGCTGGAATCAAGAAGAATTTATTTATAAAAAATTTTTAACTAAAGCAGATTTGAATAAGGTTTCTCTTACAATACCTGTTATCGCAATAAGAATATGCGGACATGTCTTAGTTGTAAATGATGCGATGTTAAAACTCGCTAAAATAGATAATAATAAAGGAATAAACGGAGGATCCTTTGATATAAATACAGGTATATTTAAAGAAAAGGCTATGGATTTAATCTACAATAAAATCCCGATTCCAAATAAAAATGATTTAAAAGAATATTTTATTAAAGCAAACAAAATAATGTTAGAGAACGGTATTACTTCAGTAGCTAGTGATGATTTTAGTATTTTTCCAATATCATATGAAGAAATAATATCTGTGATAAATGAATTGTATAAAGAAAATCTTATACAAGTTAAGATAACTGAACAAGTCAATATCTCAATTGATGAACTCAGAAGTTTTATAAAAAAAGGTTATGTTAATAAGCGTTTTGTTAAATTTAAACTAGGGCCATTAAAAATTATAGCTGATGGTTCTTTAGGTGGTAAAACAGCCGCGTTAAGAGAACCATATATGGATGATGCTAATAATCTTGGAATAAAACTATATACTGATATTGAACTTTTTGAAAAAGTATATCTAGCTGACTCTTTTGGTATGGATGTTGTTATTCACGCTATTGGAGATGCGGCGATAAATCAAGCAATAAACGCAATTATAAAATCACTTAAAATAACAAAGAGAAAAAATCATCATCATGCTCTAATCCACGCACAACTTGCGACTAAATCACAGATTAAATTAATGAAAGAATGGAATATAGGCGCTATTGTTCAACCAATATTTTTAAATACAGATATTTCTATTGTCAAATCAAGAATAGGATCAAGATATAAAGAATCATATTTATTTAAAACAATGTATAATTTAGATTTAAAGGTAGGTTTTAGTACAGATTCACCAATAGAACCTATTAATCCTTTTTATAATCTCTATACTGCAATTCACAGAAAAAGCATAAAAAATAACAAGCTTCAACCGCTTTTACTTGAAGAAGCTTTTGAATTAAAAGAAGCCTTAGATTGTTATACAAAAAATAATTTGCATTATATTTATGAAGATAAACAAGAAGAAAGTGATTATATAATAATAGATAGACCACTTAATAAAAATGATTTATTAAATACAAATGTATTAAAAACATACATTGATGGAATATTGGTTTATAATAAGATAAAATAAAAGCTATTAGTTATTTTATTAATGAATATTTAATAATTCTATATTTTTAATATTCAATATGATATAATATTTCATAATATAAGGTGGGGTAATATGAACATATTTATATGGATGGGGTTATTTACAGTTTCCTTTGCGGCTTTTTTTCCAATGACTATTATTAAGGTATTTGATATAAATAAAAAATATTATTATTTTAAATATGTCACAATAACTTTGTTTCTTTGGACAATTCATACTTGGCTTAGATTATTAGTAAATAATCCATATATACAATACTATTTAGGGTTAAATTTATATCCAATTATATTCTTTTTGATTGGAATGTTTTTTATCGCTGTAGAAAACTATTTGAATAGACATATAGGTAAAATATATTTTAGGATATTAGGAGCTTTTACTATAATCGAATTAATTATCGTTAATACTAATGCCTTACATCAATTAATTTGGATTTTACAACCAAGTAGTACATTAACTTATTTAGATATAATTCATGCGGATATTGGAATATTCTATTACATTCATATATTTATTTGTTATAGCATATTGCTTTATGTTATTATTCATTTGTTAAGCGATTTATATAAAAATGCTAAAAAAGATCGCGATATTTTTCCTTTTCTTTTTATGGTTGGAGGTATCATAATAGGGATTACATTAAATTTAATACATATATTTATATATACATTCACAGTTGACCCTACATATCTTGTATTTGTAATCTTAATTTTAATGTTTTATTTTGTTGTTTATATAAGAGATATAAAATTAATCATAACTATGAATAGAAACGAATTTATCCTTGATAATTTAAGAGAAATGTATCTA
This sequence comes from Tenericutes bacterium 4572_104, assembly GCA_002084435.1. The sequence goes on along the minus strand of NBLG01000010.1, from coordinate 50 downwards.
ATTGTAAATCAAAGGAATGAAGTTATAGATGCTTCCCAAGAATTCGTTAA
>NBLG01000009.1 GCA_002084435.1 Tenericutes bacterium 4572_104 | reverse complement strand
TTTTCAATAGTTGTAATTGTTGCTTTAAAAGGTAAAGGGTTTATTAAAATTATTCCTTTTTTAATAGGAATTGTTGGAGGATACATAGTAGCTTCAATATTAGGAATTGTTAATTTTGATGTTTTAGTTAACATTATAAAAACTCCATCAGAATGGATTAAAGTACCGGAATTTATGTTTTTAAGTTGGAAAGATGGTAGCGCAAATATATTAGGTACTGAAATTACATTTTACCAAATGAATTTAACTGCAGTACTAACAATAGCACCTTTGGCTTTTGTTACTGCAGCTGAACATATCGGAGATCATGCTGTATTAAGCAAGATAGTAGGTAAAAACTTCCTGCAAGATCCTGGATTAGATAAAACGATATTAGGAGATGGGTTAGCTACAGCTTTCGCTGCAGTAATTGGTGGTCCAGCAAATACAACATATGGAGAAAACACATCAGTTGTAGGCATGACAAAAGTAGCTTCTGTATATGTCATTGGCGGAGCTGCTGTAATCGCGATTATATTATCTTTTTTTAATATATTTACCACGCTAATATCTACTATTCCAGCTTCTGTTATGGGAGGTATTTCAATAATTTTATATGGATTTATAGCCTCTAATGGATTGAAGGTTCTAATTGATAATAAAGTAAATATGTTTGATTTAAAAAACCTAATTATAGTTGCTACTATGTTAGTTATAGGGCTTGGAAATGCATTGATATCTTTTGGCTCGTTTCAAATTTATGGAATGAGTTTGGCAGCTCTTGTAGGTATCATATTGAATTTTACCTTACCAAATGGTAAAGCTATCAACCAAGATAATTAATAAATCAAAAGAACCAATAAAATGCAATATTTGTTGGTTTTTTTTATAATTTTATCTCTTTGTATAATATTCTTAAAATCTTTATCACTATAATAACTATTTTATAATATAATATATATAAAATAATGATTGTCAACGTTTTTATATGGACAAACAGTTTCTATTATGATATAATTATTCAGCGTGAAATATTCACCTTGCTACAGTAGTAGCCAATAGACCAAAAGGAGGAAAAATAATGAGAAGATACGAAATCATGTATATCATTCGCCCCGACCTAGAAGATAGTGTAAGAAATGCATTAATTGAAGAACTTAACAAAATTCTTACAAATCATAATTCTACAGATTTAAAGGTTGATGAATGGGGATTGAAAGATTTTGCTTATGAAATTAATGATTTTAAAAAGGGTTATTATGTTGTTTTAGATGTAGTTGCCTCAGTAGAAGCTATTAATGAATTAAGCAGAGTTATGGGAATTAAAGAAAACGTTATTCGTCATATTGTTGTAAATAGAGAAGAATCATAGGAGGGAAAAATGTTTAATAAAGTTGTATTAATTGGGAGGCTTACAAAGAATCCTGAATTGAGATACACGAGTACAAATAACCTTCCTGTAGTTTCATTTACTCTAGCTGTTAATCGCCCATTTGCTAATCAGTCTGGAGATCGCAAGGTTGACTTTATCAATTGCACAGCTTGGAGAAAACAAGCAGAAAACATTCACAAATATGTGAGTAAAGGTAGTATGGTTGCAGTTGAAGGTAAACTTCAGACAAGAGATTATATGGATGAGAAAATTAATGCTAGAAGATATATTACTGAAGTAATTTGTGATTCAGTAGTATTTTTAGACACAAGAAACCAAAACAATAGCGAATACAATAATCCAAGTGTAAATGATTCTAAGGAAGAAGAATTACCTAAAGGTAATTTTGACAACGTAGAAGACGACTTACCATTTTAATAAAGGAGGATGTTATGGCAAGAGTACCGTATAAAGGGAACCGTAGAGGTAGACGTAAAAGATGTTATTTTACTGATAATAAAATAAGTTATATAGATTTTAAAGATTACGAATTATTAAAGAAATTTATATCTGATAGAGGAAAAATTTTACCTAGACGAGTTACTGGAACTAAAGCATATTATCAAAAACATTTAGCTAGAGCAATTAAACGTGCACGTTTTATGGCTTTACTACCATATGTAAAAGAATAATAATATGGGCTCTTTTGAGCCCTTTTTATTATAATATTAGCATAAAAAAGAAGATATAATATTTAGAATTTATATTATAATAAAAACGAATTTCATTATTACCAACAAGTTTTAAAAATATTATTTTTGTGATATAATTATCTTAATTAATCTGAAAGGGGTATATTATGAATAAGCCCATTCAAAATAAGTTAATCATCGTTATAATAAGTTATTTATTACTCATTGTTATAGGATTATTTTTTATTCTCAATCATTTACCAAATGAGTATTATTGGTTTTATAATATAATATTAACAGTATTATTAGGGTTATATATTTTGTTTATACTCATATCTAAAGGAAACAAAAACCGCATTCATGACTTGGAAAATAAAATTAGAGATTTGGGCAAAATAAATAAGCAAAAAATTAATAGTGAAGATATCGCATTAAATTACCTTCCTGTTGGAATAATCTTATATGACCGTGAATCAAATATTGTTTATTCAAACTCTCAAGCTAAAGAGTATTTTTCTAATGTTCTTGTGGGAAGGAATTTACAAGTTATCAGTAAAGATTTATTTGAAAATGTTGAAAAAAGACTTGGTAAATTCATCTTAAATATATATGATCGAAAATATGATGTTATTCATTATCCAAAAAATAAGACTATATATTTATTTGAAGTTACCAACAGAGAAATAATAAAGGAAAAATATCAAAAATATACAGATGCAATTGGGATATTAAAACTTGATAATTTTAACGACGCCACTGAAGACTTAGATTTTCAAGATAAGGCTAATATTCAAGGGCTTTTATTAGGGGCTATTGATAATTGGTGTAATAGAAATAATATATATTTCACTAATATAAAGCCTGAGAAAGCGGTGTTATTTTTAAACAAATACCAATTAGATGAAATAATTAAAACAAGATTTGATATCATAAATACAATATCAGACATATCTAAAAACAATGATATACATATTACTTTATCTATAGGTATAGCTTGTTTTGAAAGCGATGCTAGATCACTTGGCGAAGCAGCTGAAGAAGCATTATCTTTGGCCGAAAATAGAGGTGGAGATCAAGCTGTTGTTAATTTAAAGAATCAACCTCTTAAGTTTTATGGTGGCAAAACTAATACAGCTGAAAAACGCAGTAGAATAACTGCTAAAGTTAATTCTAGGGCTTTAGCTGACTTTATTGATAATTCTAAAAATGTATTTATTATGCCTCATACCACAACTGATGTTGATGCTTTAGGATCAGCTATCGGTTTATTAGAAATGGTTTTGGCGAAAAATAAAGTTGGTAAAATTGTTATAGATTTTGATAATATCGATCAAACATGTCAAAAAGTAATTAATATGTTAAATCAAGAATATATAAAATTATTAGACTACTTAATTGACCCTGATGATGCATTAGAACAAATTTCACAAGATTCATTGCTTATTATTGTGGATCATCATTCGACTGTTCAATCAGTAGAGCCTAAATTAACTGAGAAAACTAAACATATTATAATTATTGACCACCATAGAAGAATAGATAATATTTTGTCGGATGTATTAATGAATTATATAGAACCTTATGCATCAAGTTCCGCAGAACTAGTTACTGAACTTATCGATTTATTTGATGAACCTGTTAATATAGATCCTTTTGAAGCGACTATTATGCTAGCCGGTATGATAATTGATACAAATAATTTTTCATATCGTACAGGAATCAGAACATTCGAAGCTGCAGCTAGATTGAGACGATTTGGAGCTAATCCATTTAAAGCTAAACTCATGTTAAGAGAATCATTGGATGATATAAGAACTAAGACTAATTTAATTAATAAAGCGAAAATAATATCTAATCATTTTGCTATAGCCACTTTACCAAAAGAAGAATTAACAGATAGAGTGCAACTTGCAATTACCGCTGATGAATTGCTAAAGATAGATGATATAATAGCTGCGTTTGCGATTGGAAATATAGATGATGAAACTGTGGGAATTTCTGCTAGATCAGTAGATAAATTTAATGTTTCCATAGTTATGGAAGAATTTGGTGGTGGGGGTCATTTAAACAATGCCGCTGCTCAAGTTAAGAATTTAACTATTGTTGAAATTGCTTCTAAGATAGAAAAAATAATACAAGAGACATATAAGGAGGAAACCAGTATGAAAGTCATTCTTATTAAAGATATAAGAGGTAAAGGCAAAAAAGGTGATATAATCGAAGTTGCCACTGGTTATGGTAATTATCTTTTAACTTCAAAAAGTGCAATAGCTGCTAATAGCGCTAATATAAAAGCGTTAGAAGCAGAAAAAGAAAAGGAATTAATTGATGCTCAAAAAGATATTGAAAATGCAAAAAAATTAAAAGAAAAAATAGAAAAAAGTCCAATTAAAATTTATGTTAAAATTGGTGAATCAGGAAAATTATTTGGATCTATTAATACAAAACAAATAGCTGATGAATTGAAAAAGACATATAAAATTAATATTGATAAAAGAAAGATTGATTTAAAAGATAATATTCATTCTCTAGGTTCATATGAAGTGAATATTAAGCTTCATAAGGATGTTGTAGGGGTTATTAAATTACAAGTTTTAGAAGAAGAATAATATTTGGAGGAAGTTATGAATCAAATACCAGCCAATATAGAAGCAGAACAAGCAGTTTTAGGTACTATATTTTTTGAAAATTATATGATGAAAACAATCGTTGATAAGTTAAACGATTCAGATTTCTATTATCCTAGTCATAAAATCATCTTTCAAGTAATGAAAGATTTATATCATCAAGATATTTCAATTGATTATGTTACGGTAGTTAATCATTTAGAAAGCTCTAATCAGCTAAATAAGGTTGGAGGCGTTGAATATGTAACTCAATTAGCCAATGCAGTACCTTCTACTAGTAATTTTGACCACTATATTAATATCGTTAAAGATAAAGCTGTGCTTCGTAAATTACAAGAAGTAGTAAGCAAGATTTTAGAAGATTCTAAATCAGTTACCAATACTCCTGAATTTATTGATGATGTTGAGAAAAATATATTAAATGTTACAAAAGAACGTAGAGCATCAGATTTTGTAGATGTATCTGTAGTTGCTCATAATACTTTAGAAAAAATAGCAAAACAAGCTCAACATACATCAGATATAACTGGTTTAGATACAAAGTATTATGAATTAAATAAAGTCACTTTAGGATTACAACCATCTGATTTAATAATAATAGCTGCTAGACCTTCTGTAGGTAAAACTGCTTTTGCCTTAAATTTAGCTTTAAATATAGGGAAATTAAAAGAAAAACCAAATATTGCTTTTTTCTCTTTAGAAATGGGTGTTGAACAACTCGTAATGCGTTTGTTATCATGCCAAGCTCAAGTTGATAACACCTCAATGAGAAAAGGTAAATTGAGTTCTCAAGAGTGGGAAAAACTTCAACACGCTGTTAAAACATTAGAAGATACAAATATATATTTTGATGATTCAGGAACTGTAAAAGTAACTGAATTAAGAAGTAAATGTCGTAAATTAAAACAAGAAAATAAGTTAGATTTAATTATTATTGATTATTTACAACTTTTAAGCGGTTCTGGTCAATATCGAGGAAATAGAGTACAAGAAGTTTCTGAAATTAGTCGCGTTTTGAAAGAAACAGCTAGAGAATTGAAAGTACCTGTTATTGCATTATCACAGTTATCTCGTAATCTAGAAAGAAGAGAAAACAAACGTCCGATGATGGCCGATTTAAGAGAATCAGGTTCAATTGAACAAGATGCGGATATAATTGTGTTTTTATATAATCAAGGAGATGCAGAACAAGATGAATCTAAGAAAAATCAAGTAGAATTTATTGTGGCTAAAAACCGTTCTGGTATCACTTCAAGTTTTTCATTATTATTTAATAAAAATATGTCAAACTTTAATAATTTAAGACTAATGAAATAAAAAAGGACATTATATGTCCTTAATTTATGAGAGGTAAACTATGATTACAGATAGATTAGATCAAATAGAAACTAGATATAAAGAAATTGGAAAACTAATGGGAGATCCTTCGGTAGCTACAGATATTCAAAAAGTTACTAAATTAGCTAAGGAATATTCTTCTCTAGAAAAAACAGTTTCATTATATCGAAAATATAAAAATTTATTGAAACAAATAGATGGATTAAAAGAAATGGCTAAAGAAAAAGACCCAGAAATCCGCGAAATGGCAGAAATAGAATTACAGGATATCCATAACCAAATTCTAGAAATAGAAAAAGAACTTGAACTATTATTAGTCCCAAAAGATCCAAATGATGAAAAGAATGTTATTGTAGAAATCCGCGGTGCAGCTGGTGGAGATGAAGCTAATATATTTGCCGGAGATTTATATAGAATGTATCATAAATTCGCGGAATCAAAAGGTTGGAAAATTGAAGTTTTAAATGCAGAGCCTAAAGAAGCTGGAGGCTTTAGTCAAATTGAATTCATGATTAGTGGAGACTCAGTATATTCCTTATTAAAATATGAATCAGGAGTTCACAGAGTTCAAAGAGTACCTCAAACTGAATCAAGTGGACGAATTCACACATCAACTGCTACGGTTGTTGTTTTACCAGAAGCTGAAGAAATAGACTTTGAATTAAATATGGATGAAGTTAGGGTTGATACATTCAATTCTAGCGGCCCAGGAGGTCAATCTGTAAATACAACAAGGTCAGCCGTTAGGGTTACTCATTTACCTACAAATACAGTGGCGCAGTGTCAAGATGGTAAGAGTCAACACGAGAACAAAGCTTCTGCTTTAAAAATACTTCGCGCAAGACTTTACGATAAACTCTTACAAGAAAAACTAAAAAAAGAAGGCGAAGCTCGTAAATCTAAAATTGGGTCTGGAGATCGTTCAGAAAAAATAAGAACTTATAATTATCCACAAAATAGAATTACAGATCATAGAATTGGCTTTACCATTCAACAACTTGATAGAGTTATTGATGGAAGATTAGATCCTATTATAGAAGCTTTAGTTACTGAAGAGCAAAAAAGGAAATTAGAATTAAAATGATTACTTATAAAAAAGCATTAAAAGAAGCTAACAAAATTTTAAGAAAGAATAAAAAAGAGTCTAGTGCAGCTAAATTATTATTGCTGCATTTTTCTAGTTTATCTCCAACTGATTTATACTTAATGTATGAAAAAGAAATGCCAAAAGATAGCTATAATAAATTTATTGAAGCCGTAAGACTTCACGCAGAAAAAAATATACCCGTTCAACATATTATGGGTTTTGTGTATTTTTACGGTTATAAATTCATTGTAAATGATAAGGTTTTAATACCTAGATTTGAAACTGAAGAATTAGTTGCTAATGTTCTTATTTTATATGATAAATATTTTGCGAATAAAGATGTACAATTATTAGATGTAGGTACAGGATCAGGATGTTTAGCAATTACATTACAAATTGAAGAATCTAAGCATATAAAAGTATTCGCTACTGACATAAGTGAGGAAGCTTTAGATGTAGCTAGACAAAACGCTAATAATTTAAATGCATCAGTTACTTTTTTAAAAGGAAATATGTTAGAGCCTGTAAAAGATAAAAAAATTGACATTTTAGTATCTAATCCACCATATATTCCAGAGAAGGAAGAAGTAGATGAAATTATCATTAACAATGAACCTCATGTTGCATTATTTGGTGGGGAAGATGGATTGAAATTTTATCGAGAAATATTATCTAATGCTTCAAGTATTTTAAACCCACAATCTATTATAGCTTTTGAACACGGATATGATAAGGCCAAAGATTTACAATCTATTGCAAAAATATATTTTCCAAATGCATATATTTATACATTAAAAGATATGCAAAATAAAGATAGAATGACTTTTATTATTAATGGATTTTCAAATTAAGTTAAAAGAATCTAGAAAAATAGATTCTTTTTTTTAAAACTTAATAATATATATATATTATTATAAAAATTATGCTTGTTTTTTCAAATAAAAACTGTTGACAATTTTAAGAAAATGTATATATTATTATAATGAAATGAGGCATAAAATGAGTAAAAAACTAGTTATTGTTGAATCACCAGCAAAATCAAAAACAATTGCACAATATTTAGGAGAGGATTATCAAGTCTATTCCTCTATTGGACATATCCGCGATCTAGCTATAACAGGACCTGGTGGGTTGGGTGTAGATGTTAAAAATAATTTCAAACCAAAATATGTTGTATTACCCGACAAAAAAAAGGTAATATATAATTTAAATAAAGCTCTAAAAGAAAGTGATGAATTATTTTTAGCAACTGACCCTGATAGAGAAGGTGAAGCTATATCTTGGCATTTAAGTGAAACATTGAATATTAAAGATCAAAAAGTTCACAGAGTTGTCTTTAATGAAATAACTAGAGATGCTATCCAAAAAGCATTTTCTAGTCCAGGAGAAATCAATAGAGATTTAGTTAATTCTCAAGAAACAAGAAGAATATTAGACCGCATTATTGGTTTTAAACTATCTAATCTACTTCAATCAAAAATAAAGTCAAAATCAGCTGGTCGTGTTCAATCTGCTGTTTTAAAGTTGATTGTTGACAGAGAAAAGGAAATAGAAGAATTTAATATTGAAGAATACTATGAAATTTATGCTTTGTTTAAAGAACATGAAGCGAAACTAATAGAGATAAATAATAAAAAGCCTAAAATATCTACTCAAAAAGAAGCCGAAGAGATTATTAATTCTCTTGATGAACTATATAAAGTTGAGTCAATAACTTCTAAAGTGAATACTATCAATCCTAAACCTGCATTTATAACATCTACTTTACAAAGATTAGCTTCAACTAAATATGGTTTTTCTCCAACAAAAACAATGAGTTTAGCTCAATCTTTATATGAAGGAAAAGATATAGGAAATGAAACAGTTGGATTGATTACCTATATGCGTACAGATTCTACTAGATTATCAAGTTCATTTATTTCGGAGGTTAAGGAATACGTAACTAATGAATTTGGAACGAAATACTTTGGAAATTTCCGCAAGTCAAAACAAAATAAAAATGTTCAAGATGCACATGAAGCTATTCGTCCAACAAGTATTTATAGAACGCCTAAAATGATAAAAAAATATTTAACAGCTCAAGAATATAAAATTTATAGTTTAATATATGTTAGAGCTATGGCTTCTTTAATGAAAGCTAAAAAAACTGAAACCACTTCGATGTTTTTAAAGAACGGAAATACAAAGTTTAAAATAAGTAGTACAAAAGAATTATTTGATGGATATTTAAAAATATATAAATTATATGAATCAATAGATAAAGAAATATTTTTAGATCTTTCTAAATATAAAGAAGGAAATTCTTTAAAAGCTAAAGAAGTGTTTTACAAACAATTATTTACTACGCCACCAGCTAGATATACTGAATCCTCTCTTATTAAAAAAATGGAAGATTTAGGTATAGGAAGGCCTTCGACTTATGCACAAACTATTCAAACAATTAAAAAGCGTAAATATGTTGAATATAAGGAAAAGAAATTTTATCCTATTTTATGCCATTAATTAATAACGCCGTAAAAAATATGACAAAGATAAAACCTAAAGAAACAGGTGAACTTTGTCCGGTATGTGGATCCCCAATGGTTTATAGGCAAGGAAGATACGGAGAATTTGAAGCTTGTTCAAATTATCCTAAATGTAAATACATCAAACCTAATGACAACAAACCTAAAACTGAGGTGTTTGATACTTTAGTAAAATGTCCTGAATGTGAAGGGGCAACTCTTGTAGTAAGAGTTGCCAAAAAAGGAAAAAATAAAGGCAAGAAATTTTTAGCTGCTTCAACGTTTCCTAAATGCAAATATATTTCTCCTTTAAAGGTCACGGATGAATTTTGTCCTAAGTGTGGAAATGTTGTGGTTGAGAATGAAAAACATGAGATTTATTGTATAAATCCAGACTGTGATTATCACAAATAAATCTTCACAAAAACATCAATTGACACTTTTATATACTTATGTTATTATGATAACGCAACGCAAGTTGCATTTCCCTGAAAGTGTTATTATAACACTTACCCTTCCTAAATTCGCTTCTATAATAAGAAGCGAATTTTTTTATAAATTTAGTAAAATTATGATATAATACAATATGAATTTAAGGCGGTGAGAATCATGGGTTTATTTCAAAGATTCTTTCAAAATCAAGAAAAAAAACGTAAAGCGGAAAAATATAAAATTGGCATGATGAAAACGAGGACAGGGTCCTTGTCTTCTTTGAAAGATATTTTAACAAAATCAAAGTCTATAGATGAAGACTTATTTTCTAAACTAGAAGAAATATTTATAATGTCTGATATTGGTATAGATACAGTAATTGAGTTTATTGATGGTTTACGTGATATTGTAAAAAAAGAGAATATTCAAAATCCCTTACAATTAGAAAATTTAATTGTTGACAAAATGTTTGAATTATATTTGAAAGATGAGATTATTAATACTAACATAAGATATAATCCCAATGGATTAACTATAATTCTTTTTGTTGGAGTAAATGGTACTGGAAAAACTACAACCATCGGTAAACTTGCATATAAAATTAAAAATGAAGGAAAAACAGTGATGTTAGCTGCTGGAGATACTTTCCGTGCAGGAGCTATTAACCAATTAAAAGCTTTTGGTGAAAGAGTTGGAGTTTCTGTAGTATCTAAAGAAGCTGGCAGTGATCCAGCAAGTGTTATTTTTGAAGCGATTAATAAGGCGAAGAAAAATAAAATAGATGTTTTATTAATTGACACTGCAGGCCGTTTACAAAATAAGAAAAACTTAATGAATGAATTGAGTAAGATAAATAGAATAATTAAAAGAGAAAATAATAGCGAAGTTTTTGAAACATATTTAGTTATAGATGCAACAACAGGACAAAATGGATTATCTCAAGCTAAGATTTTTTCAGAGGCAACTGATGTAACTGGAATTATATTAACTAAATTAGATGGAACAGCTAAAGGTGGAATTGTACTTGCGATTCGCAATAAACTTGGTATTCCAATATCCTTTGTTGGTTTGGGTGAGAAATTAGAAGATTTAGAATATTTTGATATAGAAAACTATATTTATGGATTATTCGCAGACTTTTTTTGATAGGGGAATATTATGAAATTAGAAGATAAAATAAGAATGAATTCCTTGTATGACATATATGGGAAACTATTAACAGAAAAACAAAGAATGTATTATGAATATTATTATTTAAGTGATTATTCATTATCAGAGATCTCAGAAATACTTTCTGTTAGTAGAAACGCTGTTCATATGCAATTAAAAAATGTGGTAAATCATTTAGAAAATTATGAAAAAACATTAAAAATGCTTGAAAAGAAAAAAAAGATTAATTCTTTAATCAATCAAATTGAGAAAAAAAAGATTTCATTAGAAAATATAAAAAAACAATTAGAAAAGGTGTAAGATATGGCATTTGAAGATTTAACTAGCCGCTTTCAAATGGCTTTAAGAAGAATAACTGGGAAAGCAAGATTAAATGAATCAGACATTGAGCAAATGATGAGAGAGGTGCGTCTTTCATTATTAGAAGCAGATGTCAATTATAAAGTTGTCAAAGAATTTACTGAAGAGGTAAAAAAGCAAGCTTATGGTGAAAAAATTCTTAAAGGATTAAATCCTGGACAACAAGTAGTTAAAATTGTAAATGATGAGCTTACAAAATTAATGGGTGGAGAAACTGAAGAAATTCGCTTCAATGAATCTGGTTTCACTGTAATACTTATGGTTGGACTACAAGGTGCAGGTAAAACAACAACAGCTGGTAAATTAGCTTATTTCTTACAAAAAAACAAGCAACAAAACCCTATTTTAATTGCCGCTGATATATATCGTCCAGCAGCTATTGAACAACTTGAAGTAGTAGGTAAACAATTAAATATTCCTGTATTTGAAATGGGGAAAATTAGTCCGATTAAAATTGTTAAAGAGGGATTAAAATACGCAAAAGAGCAAGGACATAATTTAGTTATTATTGACACTGCAGGTCGTTTACATATTGATGAAGATATGATGAAAGAGATTCAAGAAATTGAAGCTGTTTCTAATCCTGATGAAGTTTTATTAACAATAGATGCAATGACTGGACAGGATGCAGTTAATGTTGCACAAACATTTAATGAGAAACTAAGCTTAACAGGATGTATTCTTACAAAATTAGATGGAGATACTCGTGGAGGAGCTGCTTTATCTGTACGTAAAATTACTAACGTTCCAATTAAGTTTTCTGGTACTGGAGAAAAACTTACTGAAATAGAAGTATTTCACCCAGAAAGAATGGCTTCACGTATATTAGGCATGGGAGACATTATGTCTTTAGTTGAAAAGGCTACAGCTGAAATTAGCGAAGATGAAGCAATGTCATTAATGGAAAAAATGATGTCAGGCAAGTATAATTTTAATGATTTGTTAAAACAGATGAAAATGATAAAACGTATGGGTAAATTTTCTGGATTATTAAAAATGATGCCTGGAATGAGCTCTATGGCAAATGTAGATAAAATTGATGATAAACAATTGGTATATATTGAAGCTATCATAAATTCAATGACTAAAATCGAAAGAGCTAAACCAGAACTTATTGAAAGAAGCAGTTCTAGAAGAAATAGAATAGCGAGAGGTTCGGGACGTTCTACGACTGAGGTAAATCGTTTGATATCAACTTTGGATAAACAAAAAAAAATGATGCGTCAATTACAAAATTTTAATTCAGATAAAATGCAAAACATGGCACAAGGTACATATCAACCGAGGGAATCAAGAGCTATGAGAAGGGCGAAGAAAAAGAAAAAAGGCGGGTTTAGATAAACCGCCTTTATTTTTTATTTTGCATAAGGTATTTAGATAAAAATCTATATACTGCATTTTCATAACTAGTATGTTCTAATACTATATCAGCTACTTTGATAAGATCTGGGTGAGAATTTCTAACGCAAACACCTAAGTTCGCATATTGTAACATTTCGATATCATTATGACCATCCCCTATTGCAATCACCTGGTCTCGTTTAAAGCCTAAATAATTAGCAACATATTCCAAAGCTTTTCCCTTATTTGATTCAGGAGTAAATACTTCTAAAATTGAGTCAAATTCACCCGACATATTCCAAATCCGGCAAAGCACTTCCCCTTTATATTTATTATCGATATATTCTTTTATAATTTTGCCTCGCCCTTGTTTACCAATAATTATAAATCCATTGGTATCTCTTTTGAGAATATCACGCAAATTTCCAACAACAATATCTGTAGCACCATCGCAATGTAATAAAGGTTCAATCTCTTTTTCTTCGCGATATAGGTATATTTCATCATAAACTTCAGAAAAAGCATTTCTTATATGTTCAATATTATTTTCAAAAATATCGATAATTGCATCTTTTTTTACTGTATAATTAATCTCTGGAAATCCTTCTTTATTAGGTAAAGTTATTAATCCTCCATTATAATTAATAATAGGAGTATCTAAATTAAATCGTTCATATACAAATTTAGAAGAACGAAATGGTCTTCCAGTTGCGATTACAATTTTATGTCCATAAAGTTGTATTTCTTTCATAAATTCACAAAGAGTTTCTGATAGAGAATCAAAATCATACAATATAGTACCATCTAAATCTAACGCAATTAAATACTTGTTCATATCATCACCTATGATATTATCTCATAAGGGTATAAAATATGCAAATGATGATTACAATTGAATAATAACATAAATTAAGATATAATTTATATAAGGAGAATTTACTATGGTTAATTATATTTCATTTAATTTGTTTAGTTTTGTTTCTTTACAAATCGAATGGGTTAATATTAGATATTTTGTACTTGGGATAATTACAGGAATAATTTTGTTAGCTTTGTCTGTAGTAGGAATTATAGCCTCAAATGAACGCAGAAAAACTAAGATAAGATTATCTAAAGGTATACCTTTAGATGAAAAAGTTATTCTAGAAATGATTGAGTCAAAACAAAATCAATTAGATAAAACCGTTAGGACAACTGATTCAGGATATTTTAAAGTTGCTTTGGATTTAAGTCTTGAATTATCGGAAGAAATATCAAGGTATTATTTTCCAAATTCTAGGTATCCATTGTATGAACTATCTATTCAAGAATTGTTAGCTTTAAATTACTATATTACTAATAGAATTAATGAATTAGTTAATGGTAAATTTTTTAAATTGTTTAAAAATTATAGAATCTCAAGTATTATTGATTTATTAAATACTAAGAAAAAAATATCTAATTCTAAATTAATGCAAATTTCAAGAAAAATAAAATTGCAACAAATATATACAACTGGAAAAACAATTTTAAATTTTACTAATCCAGTTTATTGGTTTAGGAAATTAGCAATTAAGCCAGCTACAGTTTTAGTTACAAAAGAAATTTGCAAATATATTATTACTATATTTGGTGAAGAAACCCACAAGATTTATAGTAAAGCTATATTTAAAAAAGAAGATTCAGAAGAAGAAATTATGAGTAAATTAGAAAAAATGATTGAAAGTGAGGATGCGGAATAATGAGTTTTAAACATAAGAAGAAACGTGAACGAATAGTACCGGGATATTCTAGAACTCCAGATAACCGCGAATTCTTTATACCTCAAATTAATGTTATAGAAGATAAAAAAACTTTGAGAAATAAATTTGTATCACCTATTTTTGGAAGAATTGTAAAGGATGAAATTAATATTCCAGAAGATAGACAAGGATGGGGAGATATAGATAAAAAATATGATGCGTTTCGCACTAAACCTAGGCTTACAAAAGAAGTAGCTAAAAAAAGATATGGGCACCAATATTATGAGTTTATTAAAATAAATGATTCTTCTAAGCATAAAAAATATACCGAAGAAGGATTGAATAACGAAAATTCATTAAATAAAAAAGATCAAGAGTTTGCAAAATCAATTATTGATGAGCACGCTACAGCAGTTTCCGTAGATGAGTTTTTTGAATCAGCTGCAAAATCATTAGAAGAAAATAAAAAAGAATTAGATGAATCTGAGGTTTTAAATGATTTAATTTCAGAAGAAGAAGATGACAATGCTAAAATTGTTATAGAAGAAGATAAAGAATCTGATGAAATTATTTATGAAGATAGTGAAGGGTTTAAAAAAGAAATAGAAGAAATTGCTTTTGCAGATGATTTTGAATATGAAGAATATAAACCTCCACTTACTCCAAAAGAAACTAAACCTGTTGATTTAGAGAAGTTTGAAAATAATTATGAAAATTATCAATTACCACCTATTTCAATATTTAAAAAATCAAAGGCTAGAACAGATGAAGAACCAGAATGGATAAAAGAGAATATTGATATTATTAATCAAACATTATTGTCTTTCGGTATTGAAGGGGAAGTAACAAACTACACTAAAGGCCCAACAGTAACTAGATATGAAATAGTGCTTGGACTAGGTGTTCAAACAAAAAAAATAACTTCAATTTCTGACAATATTCAAATGAGTTTAGCAGCATTTTCTATTCGTATTGAAGCGCCTATACCAGGAAAAACCACAATAGGAATTGAAGTGCCTAATAAAATAAGAGAAACCGTATTTTTTGGTGATGTAATTGATAATGCATATTTTCTAAATTCAGAAGATCCTCTTTTAATAGCGGTAGGTTTGGATATTGACGCAAAGCCAATATATACATCTATTGAATCAATGCCACACGGATTAGTTGCTGGTTCTACACAAAGCGGTAAATCTGTTTGTATTGCTTCAATTATTGCTTCATTGATAACTAAAAATAAGCCAGATGAATTAAAAATGATGCTAATTGATCCTAAAAAAGTTGATCTTCAACAATTTTCAGGAATTCCTCATTTAATAACTCCTATTATTGATGATCCTAAAATAGCGGTGGAATCATTAAAATATATGGTTAATGAGATGGAATCAAGATATGATACGTTAAAAAAATTCAAAGCTATTAATGTAAAGGATTATTATAAAAGAAGAAGTGATAGTCCTAACTTCGTTCCAATGCCAAGAATTGTTATTATTATAGAAGAAGCATCTGATTTGTTAATATCTGGAGGGAACGAAGTAGAAGACGCTATTTTAAAATTAACTCAAAAATCAAGAGCTGTTGGTATTCACATATTACTTGCGACTCAAAGACCATCTGCGGATATTTTAAAAGGTGCGATTAAAGCTAATATTCCAGCTAGATTTGCTTTTAGAGTACCTTCATCAACCGATTCAAGTGTTGTTTTAGATATGACCGGAGCAGAAAAATTGCTTGGTAAAGGGGATATGTTGTTATCTGAAAATGGTATGGTAAGGCGTCTTCAAGGAGCATATTTATCACCAGAAGAGATTGAAGCGGTAACAGAATACATTATTAATCAAGCTAAACCCGAATATATGTTTACACATGAAAATCTTATTGTTAGAGCACAAACCGGAGAAGATATCGATACAATCGATGAATTATTTAAAGATGTAGCTAATTATGTTGTAGATGAAGGAAAATGCTCTTTAAATAAAATTACACAAGTATTTGCAATAGGATTTAATCGCGCAACACAAATAGTAAATATGTTAGAAAAATTTGGAATAGTATCTGAGAATGTTGGAACTAAACCGAGATCAGTATTAATTAAATACGAAGAATTAGCTAAAATATTTGAGAGTATAGATAAATTATGATAGATGATTTAGATTTACAAGAAAGTAGTGAAAATTTAAAGGAATATAATTCATTAATGAAAAAATCGTTGAGAATAATCATCGGTTTTTTCATAATGTTTGCTATATCAGTTATTCTTTTTATCATATTACAAAAAAATAAATTCTTTATATTTAATTTAAATCGGACATTCAAAAATGTTCCTAGTCCATTTATCGCAGAAGTTTTTTCTATTTTCTTTTTTGTTATCATTATTTTCGCATTTATTTCATTTGTTGTGTTAACATTTGCTTATTTTAAAAATAAAAAAGGAAATATAGTAATATCAAAAAAAGAAATTTTTTCATATAAGAATAAATATAATATAGCCGACATATTTAGTGTTGTTCCTATATTTTTAATTGTGGTTATGATAATAAATGGATATTTTTTCTCATTAGCTCAGGTTGAAGGAATATCTATGCAACCAACTTTCTGTGATAATGATGCAGTTATTATCAAATATGTTGAAGAATACAAAAATCAAGATATCGTAATTCTGCAAGAAGAAGGATTATATTTGATAAAACGACTTGTTGCTCAAGGTGGAGATAAACTTGTAGTAAATTCTACAGGAGTTTATGTCAATGGAATTAAAATTGAAGACACAATTTGGAGCGGAACTATAGAATATGATTTAGTTATTCCTGAAGGATATTATTATGTTTTAGGAGATAATCGAAATAATTCTAGAGATTCAAGAATGTTTGGTTTGGTAAAAGAAGAGGATATGTTAGGAAAAGTAATTATTAAGATTTCTAATTCTACATGTGCAATAGGATAGGTGAAATTTATGAAACAAATTCAATGGTTCCCTGGACATATGCAAAAAGCTAGAAGACAAATAGAAGAAAAAATGCCGGTTATTGATATTGTATATGAATTGCGAGATGCTAGAATGCCAGAATCTAGTAAGAATCCTTTATTAAATGATATTATTAAAAATAAACCCTTATTGATAATTTTGAATAAATCTGATTTAGCAGATGAAACAGAAACAAAGAAATGGGTTAGATATTATGAATTAAAAGGTAAACCATGTATTAGTGTTAATTCTTTAACTGATAATATTTCTAAAAAAATTAATAATAAGACCCAAGAAATTTTAACAGACTTAAAAATAAAGGAACAAAGAAAAGGAATGAGCCCAAGGGCATTTCGAGCAATGGTTATAGGTATTCCTAATGTAGGAAAATCACAATTTATAAATAATATGGCAGGAAAGAAAAAGGTTAAAACCGGAAACCTTCCTGGAGTTACTAAATCTCAAAGCTTTATTAAAACCAAAGGTGATTTACTTTTATTAGATAATCCTGGAGTATTATGGCCAAAATTTGATGATGAAAAAGTTGGATTTCATTTAGCTTTATTGGGATCCATAAAAGATGATATTTTGCCATTAGATGAAGTTGCGATTTTTGGAATTAAGTTTATGCAGGAACATTATATTGATAGGTTAATTAATAGATATAATTTAAACATAGATTACAGCACTTCAGCGCTTAATATATTAGATCAAATAGGTATAAACAGAGGTTGTAAATTACAAGGAGGATCTATCGATTACGATAGAGTTATTAACTTATTTTTATATGACATAAGGAATTTTAAGTTGGGAAGGATGACTTTAGATAATATTGAAAATGTACAAATTTGAGAATGGTTTATGGGAAAAAGGATATATAAATATTGTTGGTGTAGATGAAGTTGGAAGAGGACCTTTGGCCGGGCCTGTAGTAGCTTGTGCGGTGATATTGGATCCAAGCAAACCAATATTAGGGTTAAAAGATTCAAAACAATTATCTTCAAAACAAAGAAAACAATTCCTAATAGAGATAAAAGAAAAAGCATTAGATTATGCTATTTCTTTTGTGAGCGAAAGAGTGATTGAAGAAATTAATATTTATCAAGCATCAAAAAAAGCTATGTTAAATGCTATTAATGCTCTATCTTTAAAACCCGATTATATATTATCTGATGCTATGCCTTTGCCTGAAAGCAACATTGAATACCTTTCAATAATAAAGGGAGATACTTTATCTGCTTCAATTGCTGCGGCTTCTATTCTCGCAAAGGAAGCTAGAGATGCCTTTATGATTAAACAGAGTATTAAATTTCCTGAATATGATTTTGAACATAATATGGGATATCCTACAAAAAAACATTTAGCTGCTATTAAGCGCTTTGGAATTAGAGATATTCATAGAAAAACATACAAACCTATTAAAGACATTATTGATAAACAGATATTTGAGGAGGAACAAAATGTTTAAGGCAGTGATATTTGATTTAGATGGAACTCTACTTGATACAATTTCCGATATTTCTTATAGTATGAATTCAGCGCTTAAAAAGTTAAATTTAAAAGAATTTGAAATAGAAGATTATAAATATCTTGTTGGTAAAGGTGTTGATAAATTTGTAAATAAAATCGCTGAAATTTATCAATTAAATATCGATATAGCAAACAAATTAAAAACCAGTTATCTAGAAGAATATGCTAAAATAAAATCCAGTAAAACTAAACCTTATCCAGGAATAGTTAAATTATTAAAGCGTTTAGAAAATGAAGGTGTTTCTTTAAACGTTTTATCTAACAAGCCAAATTACCAAGTAAAAGAAGCAGTTGATAAGTATTTTAATGATATTAAATTTGATTATATTTTTGGTAAAATGCCAGAATATCCTATAAAGCCAGATCCAACATCTGTTAAGATTATAATTTCAAAATTAAAATTAAATTTAAAAAATATTTTATATGTAGGAGATACGAGTACAGATATGAAAACGGCTAAAAATGCCGGGCTTGCAAGTGCAGGTGTTTTATGGGGTTTCCGCGAGGAAGATGAATTGAGACAGTTTGGAGCTAGCTATATTGTAAAAAACACAGATGAACTTTATGATATTATTAAAGGTGATTGATATGATTTTAAATGAGACTAATTATCTTAATTACGACTTTACAGGCAAAATTATTATATTTCCTACAGATACTGTATATGGAATTGGCTGTCTCTATGATAATATAGAATCAATTAAGAAAATATATGAAATTAAAAATAGAGATTACAATAAACCTATGGTTATATTATGTGCTAATTTAAAACAAGTTTATAGTTTAATAAAAAAAGGGCAGGTTATACCACAGTATTTACAAAAATATTGGCCTGGAAAGTTAACTATTATTTTCTTTAAAAATGAATCTGTTTATGATATAATAACATCAAATAGAAATACCGTTGGAATAAGAATTCCCGGAAATAAAATTAGTTTAAAGATATTGGAAAAATATGGTCCTATGGTAGTAACAAGCCTTAATTTAAGTAATCAAGCTCCGATTACTAAATATAAAGATGCTCTTAAATTTCACGATAAAGTTGATTATATTATTCAAGGTGAGGACCTTTATGAATTACCATCCACTGTGTATGATTTAACTCAAAAGAAAGTTTTAAGGCAAGGCGGAGTAGTAGTTATTCAGGGAGAATATTATGATTGATGAAAATATTAGAAAAAAAGTAATTGATATTTTTGGCGTTGATGTTGTAGATGAAATATTATTAACTGATGATTATCATATTGTTTTTTGTTTTGATTACAATAAATTGGCAGAATCAGAGCTATTTATTTTATCTGGAAATATTGAATATTATGGAATAGAAAAAGCGGATCATTTATATGTAAAAGATTTATTGCCATATATTGAATATAATAATCCTGTTTCTTATGTTATAGGTAAAGATAAATATCTTGATTATTTATTTAAATTAATAGATTATTCTAAATCAGATTCCGAGGTATATTTTCCTTTTAGAGTTAATGGCGAATTAGTTTGGGTAGTTTGTACATTTCATACAATAAAAAAAGATAATAATTTTAGATTAGTATTTGGTCGTGTAAATTGGATGACAAATAAAATGCCAGATGCAGTAAAGTATTATCAAAATAAATATATAGATATGTTAACGGGATTATATTCTGCAGAAGCATTAAGATATCACCTCAGACAAGCTGATGAATCATCATTGTCTTATGGATTGTATTTTGATATTGATAATTTCAAACGTATTAATGATGTTTTTGGACATATGAAAGGCGATAAATATTTAAGAGAATTAGGACAAAAATTCTTATTTTCTGAAAAATATAATAAGCATTATTATCGCCTAGGTGGAGATGAGTTTTTTGTTTATTTAGTTGATTCAACAGAGAAAGAAGCTTATAAAACAGCGTTACAAATTATTTATGATGTAGAAAAACTAAACCAAGAAGGGGAACAAGTTGAGGTTAGTGCTTCTATAGGGATTATTCCTATAAAAGGTTCTAATTTTAAAGTTGAAGATTTATTGGATTTAGCTGACAAGGCAATGTATCATGCCAAAGGTAGAGGCAAGGGGAATATTTCTTATGCAAGAGACGTATAAAATCGTCCCTTTTTTATGTTTTGTTTTGTTGTAATAAGACTTTGATTTTGTTATAATTGAAGAAAGAATATTAATAATAATTGTCTTTTATAAGTTATTATTTAAATATAAATATTTAATTTAAATAAGTATTATATAATATGTTTTAGTTAATTAAATAAAAACAATAAATTATAAGGAGGAAATATGTCGAAAGTAGTATTATTTGATCACCCTTTAATTCAACACAAATTATCAATTATTCGCAATAAATTTACTGATACAAAGACATTTAGAGAAAATGTTAATGAAATAGGGTCTTTAGTTACCTTTGAAGTTACTAGAGATTTAGAAACTAAATCAATTGAAATAGAAACTCCTGTAGCAAAAACAACTTGTGATGTATTAGCTAAGGATGTTGTTATAGTTCCAATTTTACGTGCAGGTCTTGGTATGGTTGATGGGATTCACAATGTAATACCTACTGCAAAAATAGGACATATTGGATTATATAGAGATGAAGAAACTTTAGAACCACATGAATATTATTTGAAATTTCCAAAAGAAATTGTTGATGCTACTGTATTAGTAGTTGATCCTATGTTGGCTACTGGAGGTAGTGCAATCGCAGCTATTACTAGAGTTAAAAAAACTGGGGCTAAAGATATTCGTTTTGTAGGAATTGTTGGCTGCCCTGAAGGCGTAGAAGCACTACAAAAAGCACATCCAGATGTTGATATATATTTAGTATCAATAGATGAAAAATTAAATGATGTAGGATATATAGTTCCTGGATTGGGAGATTGTGGGGATAGATTGTTTGGCACAAAATAAAAAAAACGAATCCTTATTATTCGCTCTTAATTTAATATATCAGTTTTTTATTGAAACTTTTGTAGGAATGATTATTGGGTATTTTTTAGGGCGCTTTTTAGATAATTTGTTTTTTAATGAAAAACATATTTTAATGTATATTTTAATGTTATTAGGAATGTTATCAGGACTTGGGAACTTAATCAAAAGAGTAATTAAAAATATTGCAGGAGGTAATGAATTTGAAGAAAAAGATGAACATCATTGAGAAAACATTTTTATTTTCTTGGCCTTATGCAATTGTTTTTTCTATTGTTTTATATTTTATAACACATAATTTTAATTTTGTAATAAGTTTTCTTTTAGGGGTTTTTTCTGTTTTATTAATGCAATCAATGAATTATCGCATCATGAAAAACCTATTTAAAAATAATCCCGAGAAAATAAAGTCAAGGACGATTATAATTTATCTTGTAAAATATATATTTTTTGGTATAATTTTATATGTCTCACATACTGACCCTGATTGGAATGTATATTTAACATTTGTGGGATTATTTACATTTAGAATAGTTACATATCCTGTTGCGATAATCTCAGCACACAAGGGGGATGATGAAAATTCTTGAATTTAAATTGTTTTCACCGATATCACCAAATGTTGTTTCAACATTAATTATAGTAGCCGTTTTAGCAGTAGTTTTCACCATAGCCGGCTTAAAAATCAAGAAATTAAATCCAGCAGAAACCCCAAAAGGTTTTCTGTTTCTTTGTGTTTTATTGGTAGATTTTTTTACTAATTTTTTGAAAGATTATATTTCTGGTAAGAGGTTAGATTTTTTTGGGCCTTATTTATTTACGTTAATATTATTTTTATCGGTCGCAAATACATCTGCTTTATTTGGACTTACTCCACCTCTTGCGAATATCGGAGTTGCGATGAGTTTTTCCGTGATAACCTTTTTCATGATAAAAATCGCAGAATTAAAATTCCAAGGTGTTAAGAATAAATTATTAGGATTTCTTGGGCCTGTTAAACCGCTTGCGCCATTAATGATACCGATTAATTTAATTGGGGAAGTATCTACACCATTTAGTATGGGACTTCGTCTATTTGTAAATTTGATGAGCGGGGTTGTTATGACTGCAATGGTTTTTGCTATTGTTGGATTTGTAGGGAGTATATTAGCTGGAGTTATCTTACATGCTATGTTTGATATTTTCTTTGGACTAATACAAGCTTTCGTATTTTTCATGTTATCTACAGTTAATTTATCTATGGCCTCTGAGTCATAGATTTTATATAGGAGGAAATAAAATGTTTGGACAAATGATTCATTCTGTTACACGTTTCGCAAATGAATACAATCAATTTTTCGCAAGTGGTATGGCGTATTTAGGCGCTGGTATTGCCGTTATTGCAGGTCTTGGACCTGGTATTGGACAAGGATTTGCTGCTGGTAAAGCTGCAGAAGCTGTTGGACGTCAACCTGAAGCACAAGGAAAAATTCTAGTTACAACATTGGTAACACAAGCAGTTGCAGAAACAACTGGACTTTATGCATTATTAGTTGCATTATTATTGATTGGAAAATAAAAACTAATTCAATCTTCAAAGGAGGAATGTTATGACTGCACTTCAACGAATGATGGAAGCTGTGTCAAAAGCTATTGAAAATGCACTTGGAGCCAGTTTAAGTGATATGCTAATTCAAATAAGTGCTACCTTGATATTAGTTTTAATTGTTCGCCATTATTTTTGGGATAATGTTAAAGACTTCATTAAAAAAAGAAAAGAGTTAATGGAAGAAGAATTTTCTTCTGCAAAAAAAGCAAATGAAGAAGCTAAAATTCTTCAACAAAAAACAGATGAAGAATATAAAGAATTAAAATTAAAATCTAAAGACTTAATCAATAAAGCTGTTAAACGCGGTGAAGAAGAACATGAAATCATTGTTAGTAAAGCTAAAAAAGAAGCACAAGACTTGTTAACTCAAGCCGAGTTACAAATAGAACTTGAAAAGAAAAAAGCTAGAAGTAGCATTCAAAAAGAGGCTGTTGATTTAGCTGCAATGATGGCTTCTAAAATTATTGAAAAAGAAATTGATGAATTAGAATATCAAGACTTAGTTACTAAAAATATAGAAAGTAGTGAAAATGTATGACAGGTATTGCATATCAATATGCATTAGCTGTTTTTTCGCTAGCTGATGAAGTTGATAAAGCTGAAGAGTTTAAAGAACTTTTATCTAATTTTATACAAGGAATGGATGATGAAATATATAAGTTTTTTGCACATCCAAGAATTGAAAAAACAGAAAAGATGAAATTAATAGAAAATACTGTAAAAGATTCTCTATTAATTAATTTTTTAAAGGTTTTAATTGAAAACGATAGAATAGATATTATTGAAGCTATCTTAGCTTCATATCAAGATATTTTAGATGAAATCAATAAAGTAATGCAAGTAAAAGTCATTTCTAATTATCCTTTGAAGAAAGAAAATATAGATAAAATTAAAACAAAATTAAAAAAGATATATAAAAGATCAATTGAAATTGAAGAAGTTATTGATAAATCCATATTGGGTGGATATAGAATAGAATTTGAAGGCAACATTATTGATGAAACAATAAATAAACAATTAGATAATATCAAATCTAGCTTGTTAGAATAAGAGGTAACCGATGAAAATAGATTCGTTAGAAATTAGTTCTTTACTTAAAGAACAAATTAGAAAATATGAAAAGAAACTTAAAACTGAAAATGTAGGAACAGTCATTTCTGTCGGTGATGGAATTGCCTTAATCTATGGTTTAGATAATGCTATGAGTGGAGAACTCTTAGTTTTTCCTAATGGCGTATATGGAATGGTTCAAAACCTTGAAAAAAATAATGTTGGGGCAATTCTTTTAAATGATTCAACATTGGTTAAAGAAGGAGATCAAGTAAAATCTACTGGGCGTATCTTAGAAGTCGGAGTTGGTGAAGAATTAATTGGTAGAATAGTTAATCCTCTTGGGCATCCAATTGATGGATTAGGTAAAATCAATGCTAAGAAAACTAGACCTATTGAACATAAGGCTACTGGGGTTATTGATAGACAATCTGTTTTTCAACCACTAGAAACAGGTTTAAAAGTATTAGACGCACTAGTACCAATTGGTAGAGGCCAACGTGAATTGATTATTGGTGACCGTCAAACTGGTAAAACATCTATTGCGGTTGATACTATATTGAACCAAAAAGGAAAAGATGTTATCTGTATTTATGTAGCTATAGGACAAAAACAAACAACAGTTTTAAATATATATGAAACTTTAAAACACTATGATGCAATGAAATATTCTATTATAGTTGCGGCTAATGCTAGTGATCCAGCGCCGTTACTATTCTTAGCACCTTATGCAGGGGTTACAATGGGAGAAGAATTCATGTTTGAAGGCAAACATGTCTTGATAATTTACGATGATTTAACAAAACATGCTATCGCTTATCGTGAATTATCCTTATTGTTAAGAAGGCCACCTGGTAGAGAAGCTTTCCCAGGGGATGTTTTCTATCTGCATTCAAGATTATTGGAAAGAGCTGCTAAATTATCAGATAAATTAGGTGGAGGTTCAATTACGGCTTTGCCTATTATTGAAACACAAGAAGGAGATATTTCTGCATATATTCCTACAAACGTAATTTCAATTACAGACGGACAAATCTTTTTACAATCTAAGTTGTTTTTTTCTGGAATAAGGCCAGCTATTAATGCGGGATTATCAGTTTCTCGTGTTGGTGGAGCTGCTCAACACAAGGCAATTAAAAGAGTATCTGGAACATTAAGGTTGGACTTAGCAAGTTATCGTGAACTTGAAGCGTTTACTCAATTTGGTTCTGACTTAGATGATGCAACAAAGGCAAAATTAGATCGTGGAGAACGTACTGTTGAGATTTTAAAACAAGGATTACACGAACCACTTCCTTTTGAATTACAAGCTATTAGTATATATGCTCTAAATAAAGGGTATTTAGATTCTGTTAAAGTTCATGATATTAAAAGATATGAAACAGAATTACATGATTTTATGAAACGTGACGAAGAAGGAAAAAAAATATTACAAGATATACGCAAAACAAAAGATTTACCAGATTCAGAGAAACTAGGAAAAGTATTAGATAGATTTCATAATGATTTTATGTAAGTAGGTGAATAATTTGGCATCACTACGAGATATTAAAAATCGCATTGAAGCCACGCGAAAAACATCCCAAATAACTAAGGCGATGAACATGGTTTCTGCTTCCAAACTAAAAAGAGTGGAAAAAAAACATCTTGCTTTTATACCAATAAAAACTCATATAAAAAACATTTTAGAAGGAGTTTTATCTTCTAATCCAGAGTTGACTCATCCGTTGTTAGAAAAAAGAGAAATAAAAAAAACCGGATATATTTTAGTAACTAGCGATAGGGGATTAGCTGGACCATATAATGCAAATGTTATTCGTTATTTTGAAACTGTTATTTTACAAAGACACAAATCAAATAAAGAATACATTGTGGGTACAATTGGATATAAAGCATATAGTTTCTGTAAGAGAAAAAAGATAAATATGCTTAACAAAGAATCAATTAATTCTCGTGATGATGTGAGATTTATTGATTTTCAAGCAATGTCAAGAGCATTTATTGATTTATATTTGCATAGAGAAGTCGATAAAATTGTATTAATATATTCACATTATATTAATACAATTTCTCAAAAGACAACTGAAGAAATATTATTACCAATTACTGATTTAATAGCTGACAAAACTAAAATGGTATCAGAATATATTTTTGAACCATCTACTGAAGAGGTAATAAATCAACTGCTTCCAATTTATCTTGAAAATTCTCTTTATGGAATTATTTTGGATGCAAAAACATCTGAGCATGCATCGCGTATGACAGCTATGAAAAGTGCAACCGATAATGCTTTAGATATAATACAAAAACAAAATCTTATTTATAATCGTGCTCGCCAAGCACAGATTACACTAGAGTTAAATGATATTATTGGTGGCGCAAATGCTGTCAAGTAGGAGGATATTATGGCAAATAAAGGAAAAGTAGTACAAGTTATGGGGCCAGTTGTTGATGTTGAATTCGTAGGCGATATGCCTTCTATCAATAACGCCCTTAAAATACAAATATCAGCCGAAAAGAATAACGGTAATGAAATTAATTTAACTTTGGAAGTTTCTTTATTTCTCGGTGGAGGAATTATACGTACAATCGCTATGGATTCTACTGATGGACTTAGAAGAGGAATGGAAGTAATAGATACTGGAGCGCCTATTAATGTTCCTGTTGGAGATATAACTCTAGGAAGAATGTTTAATGTTTTAGGTGAACCAATTGATGGTAAGCCACTAAAAAGTAAAGTTAAACGTTTGCCAATTCATAGAGATGCTCCTAAGCTTGAAGATTTAAATGCCACTACTGAAATTCTCGAAACAGGCATTAAAGTAGTTGATTTATTAGCTCCTTATATTAAGGGTGGTAAAATCGGTTTATTTGGTGGAGCCGGAGTTGGAAAAACTGTATTGATTCAAGAATTAATTCATAGCGTCGCAGAACAACATGGTGGTATTTCTGTATTTGCTGGAGTAGGAGAACGCACTAGAGAAGGAAATGACCTTTATTATGAAATGAAGGAATCGGGAGTTATTAACAAAACAGCCATGGTATTCGGACAAATGAACGAACCACCAGGCGCAAGAATGCGTGTTGGATTATCTGGACTAACAATGGCGGAATATTTTAGAGATGAAGAACATCAAGATGTGTTATTATTTATTGATAATATTTTTAGATTTACGCAAGCGGGATCTGAAGTTTCAGCTCTTTTAGGTAGAATGCCTTCAGCTGTTGGATATCAACCAACTTTAGCTACCGATATGGGTCATCTTCAAGAGCGCATTACTTCTACAAAGTCAGGATCTATTACATCAATTCAAGCTGTATTTGTTCCTGCAGATGATTATACTGACCCAGCACCTGCGACAACTTTTACTCATCTAGATGCGACAACTAACCTTTCAAGAAAGATTTCAGAAGAGGGAATTTATCCTGCAGTTGATCCTTTAGCATCAACTTCTAGAGCTTTGACTCCTGAGATTGTTGGAGAAGAACATTATAGAGTTGCACGTGAAGTTCAAAGAACATTACAAAGATATAACGATTTATTAGATATCATTGCAATTCTTGGAATGGATGAATTAAGTGAAGATGACAAACTTGTAGTTCACCGTGCAAGAAGAATTCGTTTATTCCTTTCCCAAAATTTCTTTGTAGCTGAACAATTTACTGGGCAACCAGGAAGTTTTGTAAAAGTGTCTGATACCGTAAAGGGATTCAAAGAAATCTAGTTCCAATAATGGTGACTATGAAATCTTAAAAGATCACTTACCAATTGTATCTACTATAGATACTGGATATGTTAAGTTAATGCAAGGTAAAATGGTTTTTTATGTGGTTATTATTAATGGTGTAGTAGAACAAAAAAACAATTTAATCACAGTAATTGCTCAAGATGCTTATATTGGCAAGTCAAAAGAAAAAGCTTTTGAAAATCTTAATAAAATTAGAAAAGTTAGAACTGAAGAAAATAAAAAGCGTAATATTGAATTAGCTAAAGCGGAAAAGGAATTACAAAGACAAATAAAAATGACCGGAGCTGGTCAAGTATAAGGATTATACAATGAAAAAACGTGGATTTGAGGTTGTTTCAAAATTTAAAAATGAAAATATTTCATTACCTGAGAGAAAAACATCTGGTAGCGCTGGGTATGATTTTTCAGCTGCTGTAACTGTGACTATTAAGCCAAAGGAAGTAGCATTTGTAACAACTGGCATTAAGGCTTTTATGCCTAAAGATGAAGTTTTACAAATGTATCCTAGAAGCAGTTTATCTTTCAAAAAGAAATTAATGAAAGCTAATGGCGTTGGAATTATTGATTCAGATTATTATAATAATCCAGATAATGAAGGCGAAATTATGTTGATATTATATAATTTTGGAGAAGAAGATGTGATTATTAAAAAAGGTGAACGCATTGCTCAAGGTATTTTTATGAAATATTTAACAATTGATAAAGATAAAAATGTATTGAAAAGATTAGGCGGATTTGGTTCTACAGGGAGCTAAATCCTTTTTTTATGCATTAAAAACAAATTATATAATTTAATAACAATTATTAAGATATTTTAATAATCAAATTTAAACTTAAAAATAACAATTAATGTTAATAAATCATGGTTTTAATGCTTTATTTACTAACCTTTAAGTGAATTATATAAACTTTTATGATTGCCGCATGTTTTCCTTGATTTCTTCGCTTAAATTTGGTAAAATATATAAGCCGTAAAAATACACACACTTATGAGTGATTTATCGTGAGCCTATGGGTGATAATAGCGTTGATTAAGTGGAGGCAGAAATCAAAAGGAGGATTTTAAAATGGGAGTATTATCAATGAAATCTCTGCTTGAAGCAGGGGTACACTTTGGGCATCAAACTAGAAGATGGAATCCAAAAATGGCTAAGTACATTTACACTTCTAGAAATGGTATCCATATTATCGATTTACAAAAAACTAGTGATTTAATCGACGTAGCTTACAAAGCCTTATTTGATATAGTATCAGAAGGTGGTCAAGTATTATTTGTTGGGACAAAAAAACAATCTCAAGAACCAGTTAAAGATGCAGCTATAAGAACTGGACAATTTTATGTAAATCAAAGATGGTTAGGAGGAACGTTAACTAACTTCAAAACAATTAAACGTTCAATTAAAAAATTGCATGATCTTTATAAAATGGAAAGCGATGGAACATTTGATGTTCTTCCTAAAAAAGAAGTAATTGGCTTAAGAAAAGATATGGCACGTTTAGAAAAATTCTTAGGTGGTATCAAAGATATGCGCAAAATTCCTCAAGCTATCTTTATAATTGATCCAAGAAAAGAAAGAAATGCAATATTAGAAGCTAGAAAATTACATATACCTGTATTTGGAATAGTAGACACAAACTGTGATCCAGATGATGTTGACTATATTATTCCTGCAAATGATGATGCACTTCGTTCAGTGCGTTTAATTGTTGGAAAAATGGCGGATGCAGTTGTAGAAGCTAGAAATGGTATTATAGAAAAAGAAGAAGCGAAAAAGAATATAAAAGTTACTGAGACAGCAGTTAAAACTACTGTTAAAAAGGTTGAAGAAAAAGCTGAAAATAAAAAAGTAATTATTAAAGTTAAATCAGAAAATAAAAAAGTAAAACCAGTAGAACCTGTTACAGCACCTAAAGATGAAGCGAAAAAAGTTGTTAAATCAACACCTAAGTCTGAAGTAAAACCAGAACCTAAAGATGAAGCAAAAAAAGTTGTTAAACCAACGCCTAAGTCTGAAGTAAAACTAGAACCAAAAATTGAAGCTGAATCAAAAGTTAAATCAGAATTAGATTTAGAATCAATGACAGTTACTAATTTAAGAAAATTAGCTAAAGAAAACGGATTATCTGGTTATTCAAAACTAAGAAAAGCTGAATTAATCGCAGAAATCAAAAAAGTAATGTAATACATGGGAGCTAATAGCTCCCTTTTTAAAGAAAACAGATAAAATATTGTATTGAATAATAAAATATGATAATATTATAATGATATATAAATAGGAGGAAAAAATGCAAATTACAGCGAGTTTAGTGAAACAATTAAGAGAAAAAACTGGTGCTGGTATGATGGATTGTAAAAAAGCATTAGTTGCAACTGAAGGTAATATAGAACAAGCAATAGATTGGTTAAGAGAAAAAGGAATTTCTAAAGCTGCCAAAAAAGCTTCAAGAGTAGCGGCTGAGGGAATATGCTCAGTTAAAACAAATGGGAACAAAGCAATTATATTTGAATTAAATTGTGAAACTGATTTTGTGGCAAAAAATGAAAAATTTATTTCTTTGGTAAATAAAATTGGTGATGCATTATTAGAAAGTGAAGCAACCACAGAAGAAGAAGCTAAAGAAGTTAAAATTGATGGTAAGCCATTAAAAGAATTCTTATTAGAACAAGTTTCAGCAATTGGAGAAAATTTAACTTTTAGAAGATTTTCAGCTTTCACAAAAGAAGATAATCAATTATTTGGTGAATATATTCATATGGGAGGAAAAATTGCAGTATTAACTATTTTAAATAATGCTGATTTTGAAATTGCAAAAAATATAGCTATGCAAGTTGCAGCTTCTAACCCTAAATATGTTCAAAAAGAAGATATTCCAGCTGCAGTATTAGAGCATGAAAAAGAAGTGTTAACAAAAGAAGCTTTGAATGAAAATGCTGAATCAGCTAAACCAAAGCCAGAAAACATTATTGAAAAAATGGTTATTGGAAGATTAAATAAAAACTTAAAATCAATATGCTTATTAAACCAAGAATATGTTAAAGAAACAGATAAAACAGTAGAACAATATTTAAAAATGACAGGTGCAACAGTTGCCTTATTTAAACGTTTGGCGGTTGGAGAAGGTATTGAGAAAAAAGAAGATAATTTTGTAGAAGAAGTTATGAAACAAGCTAAATAATTAAAGGGCATAGTATGTCCTTTTTATTTATCATCCGAAGGAGGAAGTTATGACAAAGAGAAGGGTAATGATTAAAATCAGTGGGGAAGCTCTTGCTGGTGGTGATGGAATAGGAATCAATCCTAAAACTGTTAAAAACATTGCTAATGAAATTAAAGACGCATATGATTTAGGGCTTTGTGAAATAGGTGTAATAGTTGGTGGCGGAAATATTTTTCGTGGAAAACTAGCAACTGAAATGGGAATTGAACGCAGTAGTGCAGATTATATGGGAATG
Organism: Tenericutes bacterium 4572_104; assembly: GCA_002084435.1. The sequence goes on along the minus strand of NBLG01000009.1, from coordinate 5,402 downwards.
ATAGGTACCATTTTAAATGCATTAGCCTTACAAAATTCTTTAGAGTCTTTAGGTGTTAAAACAAGAGTAATGACTTCTTTAAACATTCCAGAAGTTGCAGAACCATATATAAGAAGAAAAGCTTTATCTCATTTCCAAAAAGAACGAATTGTTATTTTTGGTGGAGGGACAGGAAATCCATATTTTTCTACTGATACAACAGCTGCTTTAAGAGCTGCAGAACTTGGAGCTACAACTATATATATGGCTAAAAATGGGACGGATGGAGTATACGATAAAGATCCAAGAAAATATAAAAACGCAAAAAAATATACAGTTTTAACACATACTGAATTATTAGAGAAACAATTAAATGTAATTGATTCTACAGCTGCCGCAATGTGCAGAGATAACAAAATAGATATATTTGTTTTTGATATGAATAAACCAGGAAATATTAAAAAAGCTATATTAGGTGAAAATATAGGTACTAAAATTTCGAATGGAGAGGAGTAAAACTTATGCCTGAAACAATTTTATTAGAAGCTGAAGAAAAAATGGAACATACTTTAATAGCATTACATAGAGAATTTTCTACTGTAAGAAGTGGTAGAGCAAATCCTAAAATGCTTGATAGAGTGACAATAGATTATTATGGAGTTGAATCACCAATTAATCAAGTAGCCAGTATTTCTGTTCCAGAAGCAACACAAATTTATATAAAACCTTATGATAAATCATTAATCAATCAAATTGAACGTGCAATATTTGCGGCTAATTTGGGAGTTACTCCAATGAATGATGGAATAGGAATTAGAATTATTTTACCTCCTCAAACTGAAGAAAATAGACGCAATTCTGTAAAATCTATTCATAAAATGGCAGAGGAATGCAAAGTCGCAATAAGAAATATAAGAAGAGATGCAATTCAACATTTTAAGAAAATGGAAAAGGATTCTCAAATTACAGAAGACGATTTAAAGTATTATGAAGATGAGATTCAAAAACTTACAGATAAGTTTACAAATAAAATTGAGGAAGATTTTAAAATAAAAGAAAAAGACATTATGAGCATATAAGACTAGAAATAGTCTTATATTTTTATAACAAACAAAAATCATAGAATATTCACAAAAAATATAGTATAATCTTAATGTTAGATAGGTGTAATTTATGAAAAATAAAAAGATAGAAAAACTTAAAATACCAAAACATGTAGCTATTATTCTTGATGGTAATGGTAGATGGGCAAAAAAAAGATATATGCCAAGAACATTTGGCCATTCTGCCGGAGTTGAAAATATAAGAAAAATCACTTTAGCTGCATCTGAATTAGGAATTAAAGCATTAAGTGTTTATGCATTTTCTACTGAAAATTGGTCAAGACCAAAATCAGAAGTAGACTATTTAATGAAATTGCCAGGTGAATTTGAAAAAAAATTTAAAGATGATTTTAAAGATTATGATGTTAAAGTTATTTTTTCTGGTAGAAAAACTCAGCTAAGTAAAGAAAACATTGATATTTTAAACCGCATAACAGAAAATACCAAAGATCGTAAAGGAATAATATTAAACATATGTTTTGATTATGGATCTCATATTGAAATAACTGAAGCTGTGAAACATATTGCGACAGATGTATTGGACAAAAAAATAAAACCTGAAGAAATTGAGCCTAAACATATTGAACAATATCTCTATACTAAAGATTTACCAAAATTAGATTTGTTGATAAGACCAAGTGGAGAAATTCGGTTAAGCAATTTTCTATTATGGCAAGCAGCTTACGCAGAATTGTATTTTTGTAAAACATATTGGCCTGCTTTTTCAAAAAAAGATTTAGAAAAAGCAATTATTGAATTCAATCATAGAAACCGTAGATTCGGAGGGTTGAAAAAACAATGAAAAAACGGATTATTACAGGAACAATATTGACAATTGTATTAGGGCTACTTATTTATTTTGGAGAAGGGGAATTAGCTTTCTTATTTTCAGGCTTTTGTGTTTTGTTATCTTTAGTTGCATCTTACGAATTCACTAAAATGTCAAGAAACAACAAGACGATTAGATGGTTTGATTATACAGCTGTTATTATGACTGGTATCTTTAGTGGCTTAAGTGTAATATTTTTTGATCGAATTATTTTTTATAAATACATTTTTGTTTTTTTATTAGGTATTATTTTAATTTATACGTTCTTATTTATTAGTATAAAAGAATTTACTAGATTTGATTTTTCTAATCAAATTTTAACAATATTTTATACAAGTTTAGGATTTATCGCTTTTGCTTATCTTAGAAAAATCGATATTAATCTAATTATATACTTATTATTAGTATCTATGGTAACTGATGTTTTTGCTTATTTTATTGGTGTCCAGTTTGGAAGACATCGTTTAGCAGTACATATTTCTCCTAAAAAAAGTATTGAAGGAGCTATAGGAGGAATGATTTTTGGAACTATTATAGCTTCTCTGTATGGATATTTTTTCGAAGTATTTACCTTTGATTATATTTATATTATATTATTATCTATAGCTTTATCTTGTATTTCACAAATAGGAGATTTAATTGCATCTAAATTTAAACGTGAAGTTAATATTAAAGATTATTCCAATTTATTTCCAGGACACGGAGGCGTATTAGATCGTTTTGATTCTAGTATGTTTGCTGCTATTTTTTTAATGTTAGCTATAATTGTATTCTAAAGGAGCTCTATTATGAAGAATATTTATTTATTAGGAGCTACAGGTTCTATTGGGACACAGACTATTGAAATTATTGAAGAAAATCCAGAAGAATTAAATTTAGTTGCGATTTCTGGATACAATCATTTGGATAAATTAATCGAAATTGCAAGTAGATTTTCGTTACAAATGATTGCGGTTAAAAATGAAAGTGATGCATCTGTATTAAAAGAAGTTTTTCCGAATGTTACTATTGTCGAAGGAGATGAAGGACTGGTTAAATTAAGCACATTGAATCCGGATGATGAAAATGGAATATTAATTAATGCTCTTGTAGGTATGGTGGGATTGAAACCAACAATTGAAGCAATCAAAATAGATAGAAATATTCTTTTAGCTAACAAAGAAACGCTTGTTGTAGGAGGGCATTTAATTAATGAATTATTAGAAGAACACCATGTTAATTTATATCCTTTAGATTCAGAACATAACGCAATTTGGCAAGCGATAAATGGTGAAGATAAAAAAACAATTAAAAAGTTAATTATTACAGCTAGTGGCGGAGCTTTTAGAGATAAGACAAGAGAAGAATTAAAAAATGTTACTCTAGAAGATGCTTTGAATCATCCTAATTGGAAAATGGGGAATAAAATAACTATAGATTCAGCCACTATGATGAATAAGGGTTTTGAATTAATTGAAGCGGCTTATTTATTTGATATAGATATAGATAAAATTCAACCTATTATTCATAGAGAAAGTATTATTCATTCAATGGTTGAGTTTATTGATAATTCAATAATTGCTCAATTGTCTACTCATGATATGCATTTGCCAATTAGCTATGCTTTGTTTTACCCGAAAAGAAAAGAGAATTTAGTAGAACCACTTGATTTTTTTAAATTAAGTCAATTACATTTTGAGCCAATTAATTATGAAAGATATCCTTTATTAAAGCTTGCGATAGAATGCTTTAAAATTGGAGGCAGTAAAAGAGTTGCTTTAAACGCTGCTAATGAAGCTGCGGTTTCATTGTTTATTAAGAAAAAAATAAGTTTTTTACAAATAGAAACTATTGTAATAAATACAGTTTTGAAACATAGAATAATTCCTAATCCTTCTTTGGAAGAGATTATTGAAATTGATAAAGAAATTAAGGCACAAATTTATAAAGAGTATGAAAAATAGAATGGAGTTTACAATATGATGATTACTTTAACAATAACACAGACTGTTTGGAATATTATTATTTTTCTTATTGTACTAAGTTTAGTAATAAACATTCACGAATTGGGGCATTTATTTTTCGCTAAAAGGGCTGGAATATTATGTCATGAATTTTCATTTGGTATGGGTCCTCGTATTTGGAGCTTTAAAAAAGGTGAAACCCGTTATTCTATTCGTGCAATTCCATTTGGTGGATTTGTTTCTATGGCAGGAGAAGAAATAGAGGCAGATGTAATTAAAGTTGGACAAAAAGTTAGATTGGGCTTTGACAAAGATAATCTGGTTAATAGAATAATAACAAATACAACTGATCCTAATTATAGTGATTATTTAGAAGTGACTATTGAAGAATATGATTTATCTAGTGAAGAGGGAAATAAATTATACATTAATGAATTTGAAGTAAAAAGAAATGCAATGTATATTATGGATAAAAATCATATTCAAATAGCTCCAAAAGATAGAAGTTTTTCTTATAAAACAAAATGGCAAAGATTTATTACAGCTTTTGGTGGGCCTCTAATGAATTTTGTTTTAGCTTACTTTTTATTTATCGAACCTCAATATGTTTTTTATGGCTTGGGATTCACTTCATCACCAGATGCAGATGAATTAGTTATAGATACTCCATTATATATTAAAACAGAATTAGAATCCGGAGACAAAATTATTAGTATAGATGGAATTGTTATGAATACTTGGGATGATGTTGTCGATTACGCAAATACTCATAAAGAAGGATCTACAGAAGAAAATCCAACTACAATAGTAATTGAAAGAAATGGCAAACTAAAAACATTTCAATATGTTGTTTATGGGGCTGATGTTTTAGATGCTCAAGGATTTCCTTATTTATATACTAGAATAGGAATATCAGCATCATCGAAATTTAGTTTTTTTGGTAGCTTTGGTAGTGCTTGATTTAAAACAATTGGGTTGATGTTTTCATCTGATCAAGTAGGAGTTTCAGACTTGAGTGGATTTGTTGGGATTTTTTCAATGACTAGTAAAGCAGCCGAAGCTGGAATTATATCGCTTTTAAGTTGGACGGGATTTTTAAGTGTTAACTTGGGGATTGTAAACTTATTACCTATTCCTGCGCTTGATGGAGGTAGGTTGGTATTTATTGGTTATGAAGCTATTACTAATAAAAAGCCAAATAAAAAAGTTGAAAATTGGTTGCACACTATCGTATTTTTCCTATTAATGGGATTATTAGTGTTTATTACATATAATGATATTTTAAGATTAATTGGATTAAAATAAGTTTTTGTTATAAATATAAAAGAGTCAAAGTTAGAATTTGACTCTTTTTTAAATGTAATACTAAAAAAAACATATTATATTTTTATAATAATATAATAGTATATTTAACTAAGTAAAATTCGTAATATATTGCAAAAAAAGCGATAAATAATTATTGACATAAAAAGTTTGCTATGATAAAATATATAAGCGCGTGAAAAGCGTGAAGAAAACGGTCTTTGAAAACTAAACATATGCAAGAAA
>NBLG01000022.1 GCA_002084435.1 Tenericutes bacterium 4572_104 | reverse complement strand
CTACTTGGACATTCAAATGTCAAAACAACTGAATTATATACAAATGTAGATTCCAGTGCAACATCTAAGATAAAAAGTCCGCTAGATGATATAATGAAAGGGTACTAATGTTAGCGGTAAAAATAGGCAAAAGTCTAGTTAATCTTTGGGATATGATGTTGCAGAAAGTAAAGAGATAGTGGTTTTTATTAGTATTTAGAACTTAGACATAGTGGCATTAAAAAGTAAAATTAGAGAACAACTATGGATATAATATGAAATCAGTAGTATTTTTAATACATGGCTTTAATAGTGATAGGTCATCAATGTCACTCATAGCTAGAGGATTAGGTAGGGAATATCATCCTGTAACATTAGATCTTTCAATAACCTATCAAACATTAGATGTTGCTGTTAAAGAGTTGGGAAAAGAGGTCTTAAATCATTTAAGAAAAAATCCAAAAAAAAAATGTCACTTTATAGGCCATAGTACAGGGGGTATAATTATTAGAATGCTTATGAAGTTTGAGCAGATTGCGAAACAAACAATTTCTGCAATTTTTATTGCTGTACCTAATAATGGTAATGAAATTGCTGAAGCTACCCAAGTTTTGCCTAAGATTATCAATGAAATTTTTAAACCTCTAAAACAGATTACTAAAAAGGAGATATACAGGCAACATTTGATTAAACCTAAGCATATTCTATATGCTGGTATTGCCGGAATAAAATCATGGAACTCTACAAATATTTTCTTCAACACACAGAATGATGGAGTAGTATCTTTAAAATCTGCAATTTTAAAGGAAATGAAAGATTTTAGAATCTTGCCGTATGATCATCTCGAAATTACACAGCATAGTATTACTATTAAACTAATTAATGAATTTCTCAAAAATAAAAAATTTATAACCATTCTAGAGGAGTATAAAAAAATGAATATAGGTGAAAAATTTAAATTTATAGTTAAAGAGAATTATATAAATGATTTAATCTCCAACCTTACAGGTAATATTGACTTTAAAACTGTAAATGCAAAAATATGGTGGAATATATTAGGAGAGCATGAAGGTTGGGAATTACAAGAACATAAAATTACCAGTCACTTACGAATTCTGAATCCAGGCTCAGTACGGAAAGGTTGGGGGAAATCCTCCACTGTTAGAGAAGCGATAGACCTAATAGTTTCAAGGATAAAAATAGATGAAGAAGTAAACAATTCAACTGATGATAATGAAACTTTTTCTAAAATTAAAAAGCTAAAACAATTAAGAGATGAAGATCTTATTACAGAAGAAGAATTCTTGATAAAAAAGAAAGAACTTTTAGCTAATATTTAATTCTTAATGATTAGTTATCAAATGTTAAAAAGATAAACCGCTACAATCTATCTGGTGGTATCAAAATGACATAGTATAGAAAGTATTTAAAATGCTCAAATAAAACCATTGATTTTTAAAATATGATTTGAGTATAAATATATATGTTTTGTAGTTCTAATTTTGAAATTGTTATTCAGGAAGCTTTCAACCGCTAACATCCTACCACTTGATACTCGTTCCTCGCACCAAGTTGTAGCTGGTCGTTAACCCCAATAATTACAATTTAAACTAGCAAATAGAAATCATAAATTATATAATTGTTAGTTTGTTTAATGTAAATTTTATGATATATTAAAATACAAGTAATATAATTTAAGGCAACTAATTTAATTATGGCAGATAAAGGTAAGAATCAAACTAAATCAAAAAAGAGAATTGCAGATCATGGAGAAGTTTTTACTTCAGATAGAGAAGTAAATGCTATGCTTGACTTAGTGAAGCAGGAAACAGAAAGAATTGAATCAAGATTTCTGGAACCAGCCTGCGGGACTGGTAATTTTCTTGTTGAAATATTTAGAAGAAAACTAGAGATAGTTGAATCTAGATATAAAAAGAATCAACTTGAATATGAAAGATATGCAGTTTTAGCTATTTCCAGCATTTACGGTATAGACTTATTACAGGATAATGTCGAAGAAGCCAGAAACAGACTTTTTGAGATAATTGAAAAACAATATACAGAGTTATTCAGAAAAACTTATAAAGAAGAGTGCCTAAATAGCATAAAATTTATTCTTGAAAGAAATATTTTAAGAGGAGATGCTTTAACCTTAAAAGCAGATAATGATGAACCAATTATTTTTTCTGAATGGTCATTAGCTAAAGGAAGCATGTTGAAAAGAAGGGATTATACGATGGCACATTTACTGGAAAGTCAGCCAATAGATGAACCCAATTTATTTTCTGATTTAGGCGATAATGCCTTTATACCAACTCCTGTAAAAGAGTTCAAATTAGTTCATTTTTTAAAGGTGGGAGAAAATGTTTAAAGTAAACTACAACCCAGATGTTTTGGATGCCATAGCTAACTTAAGCAATGATGAGGTTTTTACTCCTCCAAAGCTAGTCAATGAAATTTTAGATATGTTACCTCAAGAGTTATTCAAAAATGAAAACACAACTTTTCTTGACCCAGTTAGTAAATCTGGCGTTTTTCTAAGAGAAATAGCTAAGAGACTTATGAAAGGTCTAGAAACCAAAATTCAAGATAAACAACAAAGAATTAATCACATCTTTAAAAAACAGATTTTTGGTATTTCTATAACAGAATTAACTTCTCTTTTATCAAGAAGGACAGTTTATGGGTCAAAAAAAGCTAATAGTGAGTACTCTTTTTGTACTAAATTCAAAAATGAGCAGGGTAATATTTTACTTGAAAGAGTTGAACACACTTGGAAAAATGGCAAGTGTACTTTTTGTGGTGCCAGTCAGGAAGTATATGATAGAAATGATACATTGGAAACTTATGCTTATCAGTTTATTCATACAAACCAACCGGAGAAAATTTTTAATATGAAATTTGATGTAATAATTGGAAATCCACCATATCAGTTAAGTGATGGAGGTTTCGGTAAAAGTGCCAAACCTATTTATGATAAATTCGTAGATCAAGCAAAAAAACTGAATCCAAGATATTTGACTATGATTATACCTGCCCGCTGGTATAATGGTGGAAAAGGATTGGATGAATTCAGAAAAAATATGCTGACAGATAAAAAAATTACAAAGCTTCATGATTTCCCTGATACTTCAGACTGTTTTCCTGGATTAAATATTAGAGGAGGAGTTTGCTATTTCTTATGGGAAAAAGAATACGATGGTGATTGTGAAGTAATTACACATAAAGGGGATTTAACTGGTAGTCCTGTAAAAAGACCACTATTGGAAAAAGGTCATAATATTTTTATTCGTTATAATGAAGCTATAAGTATTCTTAGAAAAGTTCAGAAGCTCAATGAAAAGCCTTTTAATGAAATTGTAAGTGCTAGAAAGCCATTTGGTTTAGCTACCAATTTCAAAGATTTTTCAACGAAGCAAACTAAAAACATAAATATTGAATTATTTCGTTTTGGAGATAAAGGCTATATATCAATTGATCAGATTAAAAAAAATGATAGTAGTATCTATAAGTGGAAAGTTCTTGTGCCGTATGCAAGTCCTGGTGATGATAGTTATCCTCATTTAATACTTAGTAAACCGATAATTGCACCACCTCACTCATGTTGTACTGAAACATACTTGGTAGTTGGTCCTGCAGAAAGTGAGAGCAGAGCTAAGAATATAGCAAAATATATGGTAAGTTCTTTTTTCAGATTTATAATTTTGTTAGCAAAAAGTACTCAGCATATAACAAAAAAAAATTATGTTTTTGTTCCTACACAAGATTTTGATAAAATCTGGACAGATGATAAGCTCTATGAGAAATATGACATAACTAAGGAAGAACAAGCATTCATTGATACATTAATCAGATCTATGGAAGTAAACTATGACTAATCTGATTTTAAATAATAACTTCCTTGAAGATATAAAAACTCTGGTAAAACAGGGCAAAACCGAAATTGCTAGAACTATAAACAGAACTATTTCAACCACTTACTGGTATATTGGTAAAAGAATCAATGAAGAAATACTACAAAATAGCAGAGCTGAATATGGTAAAGAGATAGTAAAAACTTTGAGTCATGCTCTTACTTTAGAATTTGGTAAAGGTTGGAGTGAAAAACATTTAAGACATTGTCTCCGCTTCTCGGAGACTTTTCAAGATTTCCAAATTGTCTCCGAACTTCAGAGACAATTAAGTTGGACCCATTTTAAAAGCATAATGTACTTAAAAGATGATCTTCAAAGAGATTTTTATGCTCAATTATCCATTATGGAAAACTGGAGCACTACAACTCTGCAAAAGAAGATAAATTCAATGTTATTTGAAAGAACAGCCATCAGTAAAAAGCCACAAAAATTAGCAGAAATGGAAATAGGAAAACTCAGAAAAGAGGATCAACTGACACCAGATCTTGTTTTCAGAGACCACTATGTTCTGGATTTTTTAAACCTCAAAGATACTTTTCTAGAAAAAGATCTGGAATCTGCAATTTTAAAAGAAATTGAGAATTTTCTTCTGGAACTCGGTGGAGGTTTTAGCTTTGTGGCAAGACAAAAAAGAATGTTGATTGATGATACAGATTATTATTTAGATCTACTGTTTTATCACCGTAAACTCAAAAGTCTTGTGGCAATTGAACTTAAAATTGGCAGATTTAAAGCAAGTTATAAAGGGCAAATGGAGCTCTACTTAAGGTATTTAGAAAAATATGAAACTGAAAAAGATGAAAATCCACCAATTGGGTTAATTCTTTGTGCGGAAGGTAATCAAGAACAGGTAGAACTTCTTCAACTCGATAAAGCTAATATAAGAGTGGCTGAATATATTACAGAATATCTACCGAAAGAATTATTAGAAAAAAAACTTCATGAATTTGCCCAAATAGCTAAAAAAATCCTTCAAAATAAGAAAGCAGAGATAAAAAATGGCTAAAGAATTTTTTCCAAAAAGACCCGAAGTAAATCCCAAAATATATGTTTATAAAATACCAGACTCTAAAGGTCGCGAAGGACTCCTAAAAGTTGGTTATACAACTAGGGATGTTAAGACAAGAATTGCTGAACAGTTACAGACAAGCGGAATACATTATGAAATAGTTCTAATAGATTCAGCCATGAAAAATGATGGTAGTTCATTTACAGACCATGACATTCACCGCTATTTAAGAGACAAGGGGTTCAATAATCCTGATGGGGAGTGGTTTAAATGCAAGATCTCAGATGTAAAAGCAGCACTTATTGCCGTAAAAACAGGTGAATTAAACGAAGAAAACCGAGCATTAGATTTTAAAATGCGACCAGAACAGGAAGATGCTATTAATAAAACTATCCAATATTTTGATAGTTTTAAAAAAGAAAAAGAGAATAAAGATAAAACTCCAAGATTTCTATGGAATGCAAAAATGCGTTTTGGAAAAACTTTTGCATCTTATCAGTTAGCAAAAAAACAAAATTGGAAAAAAGTTTTGGTACTTACTTTTAAACCTGCTGTGCAAAGTGCTTGGAAGGAAGATTTATTAACACATGTCGATTTTAAAGGCTGGCAATTTATATCTAAACATGAACTTAGCTATGATGAGCTTGACAGATCTAAACCTATTATCTGCTTCGGTTCATTTCAGGATTTTTTAGGTAAAAATAAGACAACCGGTGGTATAAAAACCAAAAATGAATGGGTACATACCTTGAACTGGGATTGTGTTATTTTTGACGAATATCATTATGGAGCATGGCGAGAAAATGCTAAAGATTTGTTTGAAGCAGAAGAGAAGAAAGAAGTTCAATTCTCTACAGGAGAAAAAGAAGGTCTTGATTATTTTGATGAAGAAACCATGCCTATAACAACAGATGGATTTTTATATTTATCGGGAACGCCGTTTAGAGCAATAACTTCAGGTGAGTTTATTGAAGAACAGATCTTTAACTGGACATATTCAAATGAGCAAAAAGCAAAAGAAGAATGGCCTGGACAAGACAATCCCTATGCTTCTCTGCCAAGAATGGTTATGCTTACATATCAAATGCCTGATTCCATAAGAGAAATTGCCTTGGGTGGAGAATTTAATGAATTTGATCTTAATGTATTTTTTGCAGCTGAAGGTGAAGGTGAAAAAGCAAAATTTAAACTTGAAAGTGAAGTCCAAAAATGGCTTGATTTAATCAGAGGTAGCTTTCGAGAAACAACTATAGACAATCTTAAAATGGGAGCAAAAAAACCTCCAATGCCTTTTTCAGATTCAAGACTTCTCAATATATTAACACATACATTTTGGTTTCTACCAAGTGTAGCTTCCTGTTATGCTATGAGAAACCTAATGAAAAAGAGGCAAAATATATTCTACCATGATTATAAAATAGTCGTAGCAGCTGGAGTAAAAGCAGGTATTGGAGTTGAAGCACTTCCACCTGTTCTAGATGCTATGGATAATCCTTTAGAAGCAAAAACTATTACTCTTTCATGTGGTAAACTAACCACAGGTGTATCTGTAAAACCGTGGTCAGGAATATTCATGCTTAGAAATTCTTCAAGCCCTGAAACCTATTTTCAGGCAGCATTCAGAGTTCAGACACCTTGGACAATAAAAAATCCAGATAGTAAATCACCAAATAAAACTAAAATAGTTAAAGAAGAGTGTTATGTTTTTGATTTTGCCCCTAATAGAGCTCTAAGTCAGGTTGCAGATTATGCCTGTAGATTAAATGTAAATGAAAACAATCCTGAAAAGAATGTTGCAGAATTTATACATTTTTTACCTATACTTGCCTATGATGGTAGTTCAATGAAACAGGTAGATGCAGCGGGTGTTTTGGATATAGCATTGAGCGGAACAACTGCGACTTTACTTGCTAGACGCTGGGAAAGTGCACTTTTAGTCAATGTTGATAACAATACGTTATCACGGCTAATGGGAAATCAGGATGCTTTAGATGCATTAATGAGTATTGAAGGATTTAGAAATCTCAATCAAGATATTGAAACAATAATCAACAAATCGGAAGCTGTAAAAAAAGCAAAAAAAGAAGCTAATGACAAAGAGCTTACTAAAAAAGAGAAAAAAGAACTTACAGATGAAGAAAAAGAGTATAAAAGTCTAAGAAAACAAATACAGGAAAAATTAATCAAATTTGCTACAAGAATTCCTGTATTTATGTATTTAACTGACTATAGAGAGAGAACTTTAAAAGATGTAATAACGCAATTGGAACCTGGATTATTTAAGAAAGTTACAGGATTAGTTGTAAAAGATTTTGAATTATTAGTTAGTCTTGGTGTTTTCAATAGTTCACTAATGAACGATGCGGTGTATAAATTTAAACGATATGAAGATGCCAGCCTTGAATATATGGGTATATATAAACATGAAGGGAAAACTGTTGGTTTATATGATACAGCAATTAGTCATAGAGAATTTCAAGAAATTATAGCTAAATAATATACTCTTTATATACTACTAAAAACTTAAAGGGGTTAACATTTTGTTCCTAGAACACTTCGCAAGCTCAGCGATCTAGGCACAAGTTTTCGTTATAGCCAATGCAAAGAATCAAAAATTCAAACTTAAAGAGAAAAAAGATGCCATCGAATTATCAAGAATCACAGAGAACAAAAGCAGTTGACTTAATTAAAAGCAAGAATCCGGTATTTTATGGAAGTCATGGCGGAAGAAAAT
>NBLG01000008.1 GCA_002084435.1 Tenericutes bacterium 4572_104 | reverse complement strand
TTTAAAACAATTAACCATATTCATGAACTGTTATCTGCTTTTATGGATAACTTCATAAAGTTTGATGTTAGTGATGAAGTTATTGAAAAAGAAAGACAGATTATCATTCATGAAATTAAGATGTCAAAAGACAGTATTCATTTTAATCTCTATAAAGACTTGATGAAGATGATGTATACAGATTACTGTATTTATTCAGATGTTGGGGGCGAGACTCAAGATGTATTAAAGATAACTCACGATATTTTAGAAAAATCCTTTAATACCTTTTATAATCCCGAAAATATGACTTTGGTTGTAACTGGTAATGTTGTATATGAAGAGATATTTGAACTATTAGAAAATCATCAATTCAATAAAAAACAATGGCCTAAATTTAATAAAATAAAGCCTATAATTAACTATGATAAATTAAAAGAACATCACATTGTAAAAACAAAAAACGATGTAGAGGAACCAATGATTAATTTTACTGTTAGAATTCCTAGAACTTTAATTCTTCAAAAAGATAGGGAGTTTTTACACATAGCACTTGGGTCAATCATTGCCAATGTTTTAGGTTTAGGTTCGAAAACATTTGATTATTTGGAAAAGAATAATCTAATGAATATTTCTTTTTATACAAAACTTACAATTGAAAAAAGTTATGGTTATTTATCGGTGTTTATTCAGACTAATAAAGTTCTGCGCTATAAAAAAACAATGTTAGATATATTGCTAAAAATAGCTAAAGAACCTTTAGATAAAGAACTTTTTGAAGTGAATAAAAGAAATGTATTAGGCAATTATATTACTTTATTTGATAATTTATCAAGAGTACATAATCTTTTATGTAATACAATTATAGAAGGTGTTAATATCGACCAATATTTACAACATATTATTAACCTTCGTTTAGAAGATTTAGAACCATATAAGGCTATATTTACTAATGATAATATTTATTCTATTACCTATTTAAAAGCGAAAAAAAATTAATAAGATTATGTTATAATATAAATAAGTTTGATTAATTTGAATAATTGTTTATTAAAGTTTTCGTGGAAAGAGAGTGATTAGAAATGATACTAAAAACAGTCGAATTTATAATTTCCGCTGTGGAAAAAAATCAATATCCTAAAGACAATCTACCTCAGATTGTTTTGACAGGGCGTTCAAATGTTGGTAAATCATCATTTATAAACACAATGTTACAGAGAAAAAACATAGCTCGCACTTCACAAACACCTGGAAAAACAAGATTAATTAATTTCTTTTTAATAAATAAACAGTTCTATTTCGTCGATATTCCTGGATATGGATATGCAAATGTTAGTAAAAAACAAATCATGGAATTCAAGGTGATAATTGAACGTTATTTACAAAACAAATCAATAACCTTGGCTGTTTTGTTATTGGATATAAGAAGAATTCCAAATGAAGATGATTTATTGATGTATAATTATTTTAAAGAATTAGGAATTGAAACATTAATAGTACTTACAAAAACTGATAAATTATCTAATAATAAGAAATTCAATCAAATTCAAAAGATTAAAAAAACAATTAAACCAAGAGAAACAGATAAACTAATAACTTTCTCTTCTATCACAAAAGAAAATCGCGAAAAGATTTGGGCTTTTTTAGAAGAGCATATTTCGAGGTACCAAAATGAAGAAATATTACAATGATTTAGCTAATATATATGATCAATTAGTTAGGGAAGATATTCGCTTAAATAAATTTCCTTACGCAGCTTATAGCGATATTCAAGATATAGTTGCTGGATATATTTATGATAATAAACAAACAGCCAATATTTTAGATATAGGAATAGGAACAGCTTCTCTATATGAAAAGATAATGCCAGAAAAATTCAAATTAACAGGAATAGATATTTCCGAAAGAATGTTGGATATATCAAGGCTTAGAGTCCCAGATGCAACATTGATATTACATGATATTTTAAAGGGAATACCTGAAGAAATTACTCACATGAAATTTGATTATATTATTATTAATTATTTGTTTAAACATTTTGATTTAGAAACAGTTAAAAGTTTAATCAATCAATTAATCCCACATCTTTTACCATTTGGTAAAATTATTGTTGGGGATATTATGTTTTTGGATAATGAAAAAAAGAAGCTTTACCTTTTATCACATTCAGAGAAAATTATCCCAAGTTATAATTATCATACCTATAGTGATATAGTGTCTAATTCAAATAATCATCTATCATTTAATTTTATGGAATTAAATGATTATACAGGGATTTTAATCATTGAAAAATATTATGAAAGTACTTTACATTTTGAAGAAACTTTGATAAAATACAAGTCAAATACAGTGAAGTGGAATAGTAATCAAAAACAAAAGAATAGAGAGTAAACGGTTGGTGGAAGTTTATCTTTTGTCTTGATGAAGGTAGCCATGGAGTAGTTTAGGTGAAACTAAGTAGCTTAAATCGTATTGCTCGCGTTAAGAGTTTTGAGTGCTTATTTTATAAGAATAAAGGTGGTACCGCGTTTAATCGTCCTTTTTAAGGGCGTTTTTTTATTGGAGGTTTTTCATTTGAAAGAATCATATATTGAGTATATTAGGAATATGGTGGGAGATAAAAAAATCATTTTAAATTCGACTGCTATTGTAATACCTGATAAACAAAATAGAATATTATTACAAAGAAGATCTGACAACGGGTTATGGGGATTACCTGGGGGCTTACTTGAAATGGATGAAACTATAGCTGAAGGAGCCTTAAGAGAAGTTTTAGAAGAAACAAATCTCAAAATAAAAATAACTAATTTTATTGGAATTTTTGTCAATAGAAATATGGTTTGGCGTAATTTGGATAAAGCCACTGTCTATGCTTTTGGATTTGTGGGTAAGGTAGTTGGAGGTAATTTAAAGATAAACGATGAAGAATCTCTAGAATTAAGATATTTTAATAAAGATGAAATACCTTTAGTTCATAGTATTGATAATCAAAAAATAATTGAAGCTTATTATGAAAATAGATTTAATTTGATAGAGGGAGTGAATTACGATGGATTTAAATAAAAAATATAATCATTTAGAAGTAGAAAAAGATAAATATGATTTTTGGTTAAAAAATAATCTTTTTACAAGTGGAGACTTATCTAAGAAGCCATTTACTATCGTTATTCCACCTCCAAATGTAACTGGGAAATTACATTTGGGACATACTTGGGATAACACTATTCAAGATTTTATTATTAGAAGAAAGAAAATGCAGGGGTATGATACCTTGTATTTACCAGGAATGGACCATGCAGGAATCGCGACACAAGCAAAAGTTGACGCAAAATTGCGTGAACAGGGAAGAAGTCGCTATGATTTAGGTAGGGAAGAATATCTTCATATTGCTTGGGAATGGAAAGAAGAATATGCAAGTTTAATTCGTAAACAATGGCGCAGTATGGGCCTTGCCTTAGACTATTCTAAAGAGCGTTTTACCTTAGATGAGGGATTATCTAAAGCAGTTAATAAAGTATTTGTAGATTTTTATAATAAAGGGTATATCTATCGCGGCAAGCGCATTATTAATTGGGATATACAAGCTAAGACTGCTTTATCTAATATTGAAATAGACCACCAAGAAGTTAAAGGTGCATTATATTATATAACATACCCTTTTAAAGATAGAGAAGGTGGCCTAACAGTTGCGACAACGAGACCAGAAACAATGTTCGCTGACACTGCAATAATGGTTCATCCCGAGGATGAAAGATTTTTGGATATTCATGGATTAGAAGTATATATTCCAACTACTAATAGAACAATTAAAGTAATTACAGATAAATATGTGGATAAAGAATTTGGAACTGGTATTGTAAAGGTAACTCCCGCACATGACCCTAATGACTTTTTAGTTGGAAAACGGCATAATCTAGAGATGCCTCTATGTATGAATGAAGATGGCACTATGAATGAACTTGCAGGTAAATACGTTAACATGAAACGTTTTGATTGTCGAGAGAAACTAGTTAAAGACTTAAAGGAAATGCGTTTATTAGAAAAAATAGAGCCAATAATTCACGCTGTAGGACATAGTGAAAGAACTAATGTAATAGTAGAACCTCGTCTTTCAGAACAATGGTTCGTTAAAATGGATGTCTTAGCTAAACAAGCACTAACTGAAAGTGAAGTAGAGTTTATTCCTAAGAGATTTAGAAAGATATTTGTAAATTGGATGGAAGGAATAGAAGACTGGTGTATAAGCAGACAGCTTTGGTGGGGACATCGTATACCTGTATGGTATCGAAATGAAGAAATCTACTGTGGTATTGAAAAACCTAATGGAGAAGGTTGGGTTCAAGACACTGATGTCTTAGATACCTGGTTTTCTTCAGCCCTATGGCCATTTACGACTCTTGGTTGGCCTGAAGAAACAAATGATTTTTTAAGATATTTTCCAAACGATGTTATGGTTACAGGTTATGATATTATTTTCTTCTGGGTTGCGAGAATGATTTTCCAAAGTATTGAATTTACAGGAAAATCTCCATTTAAACAATGTTATATTCATGGATTGATTCGCGATAAACAAGGTAGAAAAATGTCTAAATCATTAGGAAATGGAGTAGATCCTATTGATGTTATTCACGAATACGGAGCTGATTCACTTCGCTATTTCATCATGACTAATTCAAGCCCAGGACAAGATTTGCGCTATGACGAAGAAAAAGTATTATCAAGCTGGAATTACATAAATAAGATATGGAATATATCTCGTTTTGTTAAGATGAATACAGAAGGATTAACTTCTGATGATATTAAGTTAAATCCTAAGGAAATGAGTTTTAGTGATCGTTGGATAATTACAAAGATGAATCATATGATAGATCAAGCTGATTATTTTTATGATCGCTATGAATTTAATGAAGCCGCTAAAATAATATATAACTTTACCTGGCATGATTTTGCATCTTGGTATGTAGAGATGTCTAAATTATCAAATACAAAACAGACTAAAGTAGTATTAATTACAGTATTAAATACAATAATTAAGCTATTACATCCTTTTATGCCATTCGTGACAGAAGAAATATTCCAAAATTTACCAAATAAAGAAATATCTATCATGGCTTCAAATTGGCCTAAAAATAATGGTATGATATTTGAGGAGACTTCGGATTTAGAATGGTTCTTTGAATTGATTAAAAAAATCAGAACTATTCGCAATGATTATCAAGTTTCTTGGTCAAAACCTATTGATATATATATTCAAACTAATGAAAAAGACAAAGCATTTTTAGAAGAAAATAAAAAATATATTCAAAAGTTTTTAAATCCAAAAACATTAGTAATACAAAAGAAAATATCTGAGGTTAAAAATGTAGTATCACTTGTATTACCTAACTTACAGGTTTATATACCGCTTGGTTCACTTGTGGATGTTGAAAAAGAAAAGACAAAGATGATAGAAGAAATTAAGCGACTTGAAAATGAAATTAAACGCTGTAAGAATATGTTAAATAATCCTAATTTCATGAAAAAAGCTCCAGCGAAAAAGATTCAAGAAGAACAAAATAAATTAGCTAAATATGAAGACAACCTAAAAGAAGCTAATACAAGATTAAACGAGTTAAAATGATGTTTACTAATTTTAAAGAAACCAAATATTGGATTGAACATATCAAAAGATTCGGATCTAAATTAGATTTAAGCCGAATCAAAGAATTATTAAGTTATTTTAATAATCCAGAAAAAGAATTTAAAACCATACACATTGCTGGAACTAATGGCAAGGGTTCTTTAGCATCTTACATTAAGAATGTTTTAGTCGAAAAGGGATTCAAAGTAGGGCTGTATACTTCTCCGTATGTAATTAAATTTAATGAACGCATAGCGATTAATAATGAATTTATTAAAGATGAAGATGTAGTTGAATATGCTAATATAATTTATCCTTTTTGGGAAAAAATGTACAAGGAAGGTAAAACCACAACTTTCTTTGAGGTTTTAACCGCAATGTGTTTCCTATATTTTAAAGACCAATCAGTGGATTTTGGCGTTATTGAAGTAGGACTTGGAGGCAAGCTAGATGCGACTAATGTAATAATCCCGGAAATTTCTGTTATTACAAATATTTCCTTTGACCATATGAATGTATTAGGAAATACATTAGAATCCATTGCGATTAATAAATTAGGGATAGTAAAAGATAATGTTCCATTAGTCACAGCTTTTGAACAAGATGAATTATTACCATTGTTTGAAAAAATTACTAAATCACATAATTCTAAAATGATAAGAATTGATTTTAATAAAATCAGTGATATAGTAATAGGAGAAATAACTTCATTTACCTATAAAAACAATACTTACGAAATCCAATTACCTGGATATCACCAGATTAAAAATGCAACATTAGCTATTGAAACAATTAAAGAATTAGATTTGAATTTGAATCTAGGTATTAATGATGAAACTATCAAACAAGGAATTAGAAAAACTGTTTGGCCTGGAAGATTTGAAATTTTTCACAAAAACATAATCTTAGATGGAGCTCATAATATTGGGGGGATAAATGCCTTAAAAGAAACAGTTCTCGCAATGTATCCCAATAAAATTATTAAATGTTTAGTCAGTATTATGCATGATAAAGACCATCAAAAGATGATTGATGTATTAGACACATTTTGTACAGAATTATATTTTACTCAATTCGATTATGAAAGAAGAGAAGATGCATTGCAGTTATTTAAAGAATCAAAACATAAACATAAAAAACTATATTTGGATTATACAGAAATTTTTGATGAACTTATAATGCTTAATGAAGATGAAGTGTTATTAATTACTGGTTCTTTGTATTTTATTTCCGATGTTAGAAAAAAATTAATTAAATAAAGAAAATCACCTGATACAGTGTAATCTGTAATCGGGTGATTTTTATGTATTATAAAATTAAAGATATGCCAGTTCAAGAACGTCCGAGAGAGAGACTGTTGAAATTAGGTCCTAAGAGTTTAAGTTCATATGAACTATTAGCGATAATATTTCATTTTGGTTATCTTGACCAATCAGCTTTAGATTTAGCGAAAATATTATTAAATCAAATAAATAATATTTCTGAGCTTAAAAATATGACAATTAAAGAATTAACAAAAATACGAGGAATAGGACAAACTAAGGCAATATCTTTATTAGCGGCGATAGAACTTGGAGAAAGAGTTTTAAAAGGTCATGAAGAGAAAATTCAAATAGCATCACCAAATGATGTGTTCACATTATTAAAATATGATATGATAACCCTCCAACAAGAGGTTCTTATAGCTTTATTTTTAGATGTTAAAACAAATTTAATCACAAAAAAACAAATCTATAAAGGAGGATTAACTCAATCTTTAATTCATCCAAGAGAAGTATTTAAATACGCAGTTAAATACTCTGCATATTCATTGATTTTAGTACATAATCATCCATCAGGAGATCCCACTCCATCAAAACAAGATATTGAAGTTACTAAAAGATTTGATGAAATTGGAAAACTACTTCAAATTGAACTTTTAGATCATATAATAATTGCGAATAACAATTATCTATCAATTAAAGATTATATGAAAACGAATAAGTAAAAAAGAAATACTTTGCAAAGTATTTCTTTTTGTTTCATTCTTCTATAAATTTTAAAACATCTTGGTAAACCTCATCCTTAATCAATTCATTCAAAGACTCATGTCTACAATCAGGGTAGAGTTTCATGCTGATATTTTTGTAACCTAAAGATTTCATCGTTTCAAATAATGTTTTTATGTCTTTTCCATAGTTAGATAGAGGATCTTTATCTCCAGACATTAGATAAATTGGCATTTCTTTATTTCCTTCATTCATATTTCGTTTCTTATTTACGAAAGACATCCATTTAAACATATCTAGATTAGCTTGTATAGTAAAAGGTTGACCACACATCTTAGAATTATGATAATATTGTTGAATTTCTTTGTCTCTAGTTAACCATTCTTCATCGATTCCAGAGATAATTCCATCTTTACGCATCTTTCTAGGATTAGCGTCTATTGCCATATTTTGAATTAATTTAGAGACATATTTAGGGCCTTTAAATAATCTAATAATTTTAATAAGTAAAGAACCCATACTTATAACTATTTGAGGTGTAAAAGCAGTACCTGAAATAATCGCTTTTCTATAAGAATCAGGAAAATCGATAATTAATTTTCTAGCTAAAAAACTTCCCATCGAATGTCCTAAAACAAATTTAAATTTGTTTGGATATTCTTTTTCAATATATTCTTTAACTAAAAGAACAGATTCATAAGCTAAAATATCTCCATTTTTGTCTGCGAAATGAACATAATCTAAGGTTTTAGTAGATAATCCATGCCCTAATAAATCAGAACCAATAGCTATATAACCATGTTTACTTAAGAACTCACAGAATAATCCATATCTAGCAAAATGTTCAGAAGCACCATGAATTATATGTACAATGCCCTTGATTTCACCTTCAGGCTTATAGATATATACATGAATTGGATTATCTTGATAATCTTTTAATACTATTTTTTCCATGATTTCCTCCTATATATTTATATTATGATTATATCATTTTTAGTTTTAATTTAAAACAATATTTGATATAATAAATAAAGGTGATGAAAATGGAAAAATATATTTTAGCTATTGATCAAGGAACAACTTCCTCTCGAGTAATAATTTTTAATCATGATGGTTTAGTTGTTTCTTTTATTAATAAAGAGTTCAAGCAGTATTTTCCTAAACCTGGGTACGTTGAACATGATGCGGAAGAAATCTGGGAATCAGTAGAATATTGTATAGATAAAGCTTTAGAAAAGGCTAACCTATCTTTAAAAGATATTGATTCAATAGGAATAACCAACCAAAGAGAAACCACAGTTCTTTGGGATGCTAGAACAGGAAAACCGATATACCATGCTTTGGTATGGCAATCAAGTCAAAGTAGTGAAATCTGTGTTGATTTGATTAATAAGGGTTATTCTGATATATTTAAGAAAAAAACTGGGTTAAGAATAAACACTTATTTTTCTGGGACAAAGATTAAATGGATTTTAGATAAAGTTAAAGGCGCCTATGAATTAGCTAAGGAAGGATATCTTAGATTTGGGACTATTGACACATGGTTAATTTGGAAATTAACTAAAGGGGCTAGTCATATTACAGATTTTTCTAATGCATCGAGAACTTTAGTATATAATATATTTGATTTAAAGTGGGATGAAGAATTACTTGATATTTTAGATGTTCCAAAGAGTATCTTACCAAAAGTAGTGCCTTCATCTGGGATAAATGCTTATACAGATAAAACCATATTTGGAGAAAGAATCCCTATTTCAGGAATCGCAGGTGACCAACAAGCTGCCTTGTTTGGACAAACTTGTTTTGAACCAGGAGATGTAAAAAACACCTATGGAACTGGATGTTTTATTTTAATGAATACAGGGTTAGAACCAAAAACTTCAAATACAGGTCTTTTAACTACTATTGCTTGGGGTATTAATAATAAAGTTTACTATGCCTTAGAAGGATCTATCTTCGTTGCTGGTTCAGCTATACAGTGGTTAAGAGATGGTCTTAAAATAATAAAAGACGCAAGTGAAACAGAATCATTAGCTTATTCAGTAGAAGATAATTTAGGAGTATATTTCGTGCCTGCTTTTGTTGGACTTGGTACTCCATATTGGAAGGAAGATGTAAGGGGAAGCTTCTTTGGACTTACTAGAGGCTGTGAAAGAGCTCATATCGCAAGAAGTGCACTAGAAGCTATTGCTTATCAAACAAAAGATGTTTTAAATGTAATGCAAGAAGAATCTATGATTAAGTTAAAACAATTAAAAGTAGATGGAGGCGCTAGCCAGAATAATTTCTTAATGCAGTTTCAAAGTGATATTTTAAACACTAATATTAGTCGTCCCAAAATAAGTGAAACAACTGCTTTAGGCGCTGCTTATCTTGCAGGAATCGCAACTGGTTATTGGAAACAAAATCAAATTAAGGAAAAATGGATAGTAGACGCAACTTATAAACCAAATATGAAAGAAGAAGAAAGAAAGAAATTATATTCTAATTGGAAAAAAGCTTTGTTAGCTTCAATTCAATTTTCAGAATAGTGAGGAGAAGTTATGGAAGATAAACTTACTAAATTTAATGAACAGAAGAAACAATCAGAATCAAAAGTAATAATAGGAGCTATAGTAATTGTAGTAGGTGTCTTATTAGGGTTAGCTGGATCTGCCTCAGAAAATGCTTTAGTTATAGTTGGAATAATTATAGGCATGGTAGGGTTTATATTTATCGCTATTGGTTCATCTAATTTTTCTAAAATTAAGAAAACATTTAAAGAAGATATTTTAGCTAAAATGTTTCAAGAAATTATACCGGGAATTAATTATAAGCCAAATGAAGGGTTGTCTCCACAGGTGGTTTATGATACAGACTTTTTAAAAAGAGCTGACAGATTTCACTCTGAAGATTTTTTGAGTGGAGAATTAGATGGAGTTGAATTTATTTCTTCAGATGTTAAATTAGAAGAAAGACATGTAGAACACACTAAAAATGGCACAAGAGTATATTATGTTGCTTATTTCATCGGAAGAGTATTTAGATTTAGTTTCAATAAGGATTTTGTTGGATCACTTTATGTTCTAGAAAGTGGTTCACCAAGAAGCCGTGGTCTTAAAAGAGTTAAGTTAGAATCAATAGATTTTAATAAAAAATTTAAAACATATTCATCAGAAGAAATTACAGCTTTTTATATCTTAACACCTGATATTATGGAAGCCATCCATAAAATTGAAAGGAGAAATCCAGGACGTATTGGATTTAGATTTCATGGAGAACATTTATTTGTGGCGATAAATAATAATAGAGATACATTTGAGTTAAAGATGTTTAAAAAGATAGATGATTCAATGATAGAGGAATTTAAAGAAGATTTATATGTAATTAAAGATTTTATAGTAACACTAAAATTAAACAACAATTTATTTAAAAAATAGGAGGAAAGAAAGATGTTATTAACATTAAATACAGGCGGTATAATAGGAATTGTTATCCTAGTATTACTCGTTATCATCATTTTTTGGTACATAGGAGTTATGAACCAATTGCGTCAATTAGAATTAAAGGTTCAAGAAGCAGAATCAGGAATTGACGTTGCATTAACTAAACGTTTTGATATGTTAAGCAAAATGTTACAAACTACAAAAGGATATGCTAAACATGAAGCAGAAACACTTGAAAAGATTGTTAAATGGCGTTCAGGTATTCCTAAAGACGCAACATTAAAAGACAAAGAAAAGTTTTTTAATGAATTAAACCAAGTTGCACAAGGAATCAACGTTGTAGTTGAGAAATATCCGGATTTAAAAGCTAATACCGTATTTATGGAATTACAAAAAGCAGTAGCTAATACTGAAGAACATTTACAAGCCGCAAGAAGATTATATAATGCAAATGTAACTAGAATTAATACAGTTATAGTTACCTTTCCAAAAAGTATTGTGGCTAATAAAATTAAAATGGAACGCAAGCCTTACTTTGAAGCTGAAGAAGCTAAACGTGAAGATGTGAAATTCGAATTTTAAATTTTACAATTTTAATAGTAATTTTATCAATGATTTAAACAAGCAATGTTTTATTTGCTTGTTTTTATTTTTTTTTATAAAATTATTAAAAAAATTAGATATTTTTTAAAAAAATCTCAATAGATTACAATTAGTGTAAACAAAACTCCTTTGTTATAATTCAATAAAAAGGGGGTAAATATGAATCAAACAATATTAGTTGGAAGACTAGTTAGTGACCCAGAATTAACAGTTCTTGATAATGGAGTAAAGGTTACTACAATAACCATCGCAGTAAAAAGAACTTATAAAAGTGGGGAAACTAATGAATATGAAACAGACTTTTTTAAATGCACTCTATGGAGTGGAATAGCAGAAGCTACTGTGAGCTACTGTAAAAAAGGGTATACTGTAGGGGTTAAGGCAAGACTTAAACAAAAATATTATATTCAAGATGAGAAAAAGGTTTTTTCTTATCCTGAAATAGTCGTTGAACAGATTACTTTTATTAATAAAAATAAATAATAGAAAAAAACTATGGAATCAACCATAGTTTTTTTAATGTTTACCTCCGACATAAAGAAAATTATGTTATAATATTAAAAGGTGATTTTAGCTTATAGTTTTAAATTTATTTATCATGAATATAGAAAATATTTTGATGAAAGGAGACCAAATTAAGCAATAGTTATCTAGCTTAATTTATAAAATATATGAAACAATATCTAGATTTTTTAAAACATATTTTAAATGAAGGTTCAAGAAAAGATGATAGAACAGGTACTGGTATCATCTCAACTTTTGGTTATCAAATGAGATTTAATTTAGAAAATGGGTTTCCTCTTTTAACAACAAAAAAAGTACATTTAAAATCGATTATTCATGAATTATTATGGTTTGTAAGAGGAGATACATCATTAAAATATTTAGTAGACAATAATGTAAGAATTTGGAATGAATGGCCATATAAGAAATTTACTGAATCTAGTGATTTTTCAGGAGAAACCATTTCTGAATATATAGAAAAGGTTAAAACAGATGAGGCTTTTTGTAAGAAACATGGAGATCTAGGGCCGGTTTATGGGAAACAATGGCGTGATTTTTATGGATATGATCAATTAGGAAAAGTAATAGATGAAATCAAAAATAATCCCAATAGTAGAAGATTAATTGTCTCTGCTTGGAATCCGCCTAAGATAAAGGATATGGCATTGCCACCTTGTCATATATTGTATCAATTTTATGTAAGAGATGGTAAGTTATCATTACAGCTATATCAACGTTCAGCTGATGCTTTTTTAGGGGTGCCTTTTAATATTGCATCATATGCTTTATTACTTATGATGGTAGCGAAAGTTACTCAACTTAAGCCATATGAATTTATTCATACAATTGGAGATGGTCATATATATTTAAATCATCTCGAACAAGTTAAATTACAAATTTCAAGAAATCCAAGACCTTTACCTAAAATGGATATAAAATATCATGAAAATATAGAAGACTATGTCTATAAAGATTTTACTTTAACTGATTATAACCCTTATCCTGCAATCAAAGGGAAGGTGGCTGTATAATGATATCTTTAATATTTGCGATAGATCCAAATAACTTAATAGGTAAAGATAACCTTTTACCATGGAATTATAAAGAAGATTTAAAATATTTTAAAAAGACTACTCTTAATAAAACTGTATTAATGGGAGATAAGACCTTTTATTCTATTTTAGAACAATTAGGTCATCCACTTCCTAAAAGGAATATAATAGTTGCTTCTTTAGAGGAGTTTTCTTATCCTGGAGTAAAAGTTGTCCGTGATTTGATTAAATTTTTAAAAGAAGAACATGAAGAAGAGATATTTGTAATAGGTGGAAAGACTATTTATGAGTTGAGTTTTCCATATGCGAAACGTTTATATATAACTCATATAAAAAAAGAATATATTGGAAATGTTTATTTAAATCTAAATTTAGATAGTTTTGATTTAGTTTGGTCTGAAGATCACTTAGATTTAACTTTCGCTATTTATGAGAGGAGATAATAATGTTAGTTTTTATACAAGTTGTATTAGCACTAATATTAACTGTCCTATATTCTATTCAAATAAATTTAGTATTTGACCTTTTAGGTATAATTTCAGTAATTTTAATATTTATTGTTTTTAATTTAATTATCGCAATAATATTATTATTGTTATTTGCGATTTTTATTTATACTACTGAAAAAATGTCTATAAAAGCAATGTGGAAACATTTAGTCGTTCACATCTATAATATGTATATATTTAGATTTTATTACCGAGTTCGTCTAATTGTGACAGGGAAAGAAAATCTTCCTAAGAATAACAATTTTGTCATCTATTCTAACCATATTGAATATACAGATCCTTTGTTTATTATGCAGGTATATAAGGATTTTCCGATTGCCTTTATAGCTAAAAAGCCTTTGTTTAGATTTCCAATTCTTAAGAATTTAATGTATAGTTTAGGTAATATTCCTATCACTAAATACGCTGATAGAAGCGCTTTAGAATCTATTATCAAGGCAATAAAGCAAGTAAAAGACGGGCAACCCATGGGAATATTTCCCGAAGGTAAAAGAACATATAAAAATGAAATGATTGATTTTAAACCAGGTTCATTTAAATTGGCCCAAAAAGCAAAAGCTGATATATCTCCAGTCTGTCTCTACGACATGCATAAACTATCTAAAAAATGGAGGATTTTACCTACAAAAGTATATATGCATATTTTACCTTTAATTCCTTATGAAGAATATAAGGACTTAGATACTGCATCACTTTCAGAAAAAATTTATAATATTATAAATGAACAATTAACTAAATTTAAAAATAATTAGGGAGCTAATATGTTTTTATTATTTTTTACTTTCTTTAAAATAGGATTATTTACCTTTGGAGGAGGGTATTCTATGATACCTTTAATCCATTTTTATGCGGTAGATAAATATCATTGGTTAACAGAGAAAGAATTTATAGATATCATTGCTATAGCTGAATCGACACCAGGGCCAATTGCGATAAATTCAGCTACATATGTAGGTTATAAAGTATTGAAAATAAAAGGAAGCGCAATTGCGACTTTAGGTGTAGTAATTCCTTCACTCGTTATTATAATTATTATATCTGCGTTTCTAATGCAGTTTAAGAATAACGTTTACG
The DNA here is from genome assembly GCA_002084435.1 of Tenericutes bacterium 4572_104. The sequence goes on along the minus strand of NBLG01000008.1, from coordinate 5,488 downwards.
TAGAATATGCATTTATGGGAATACGTGTGGGAGTTGCGGTTTTAATAATGAACGCAGCTATTCGTATATATAAGAAAGTAGATAAAAGCATATTATCATATATTCTAGTTGTATTTGGATTAATTATGGGATTTTTCAATTTAATTCCCATTGTATATGTAATCTTAATTGGTGGAATAATAGGTATTTTTTACAATGTATTGATAAACAAAGAAAACAAGGTGAATGAAAATGATTGATTTTATCTTGTTGCTGGTAAAGATGTTTTTGATATTCTTTAAAATAGGGATATTTACCTTTGGTGGAGGATATGCCATGATTCCTTTAATCACCGAAGAGGTGATTAAAAATGGATGGGTTGAATCCACAGATGTATTAATTGACTTCATTGCAATTTCACAATCCACTCCAGGAGCGTTTGCGATAAATATAGCTACATTCATAGGCTATAATCAAGCTGGAATCTTAGGAGCCATTTTTACAACTCTTGGAGTAGTTTTACCTTCGTTTTTTATTATTTTATTTATCGCAATGGCTTTTCATAAATTTAAAACGAATAAATATGTAATTGGATTTTTAAATGGCATTTCACCTGTTGTACCTGGTATAATTATGTCAGTTGCTTTGACATTTATACTAAGAAGTGTATTTGATGTTATTGATTTAAATTTTAAGGATTTCAAATTTCAAATTTGGGCTGTTATTATATTTATAATTTCTTTTGGAGTTTCAAAACTAAAAAAAAGAATTCATCCAATTTACATAGTGTTGATATCAGGAGCTTTAGGTCTTTTATTTTATGGTCTTTTTTAGGAGGGTTTCATGGACTTTGAATTAGATATAATTCACTTTCTTCAGTCATTAAGAAACACATTCTTAGATTTTTTCTTTGAATCAAGTACCATATTAGGTGAAGAAGTAACTTTGATAATTGTTTTAGGATATGTGTATTGGTGCTATGATAAGGTTGCTGGAGAAAAAATGGGATTTATTATTTTTATTTCTTTAAGTATTAATAATTTATTAAAAGTGGTATTTCAGCGTACAAGGCCATATTTAGTAGATTCAACTATTGAAAATTTAAGACCAGAAACTAGTCAAGGATATTCATTTCCAAGTGGCCACACACAAATAGCATCCACAACATTTTTTGGATTATACTATCTTATTAAGAAAAATTGGTTATTAATTTTGGCTATAATAGCCTCTACTCTAGTAGCTATCAGTAGAATGTATATTGGCGTCCATTATTTAACAGATGTTTTAGCTGGACTTATTATCGGTATATTTATTGCCTATTATATTTCTAAATATTATGATAAAATAGAAAATATGAATTTGTTTTATTTTTTAATTTTAATTATAAGTATATTTGCATTTATAATAGCTTTAATATATTATTATCTTATAAATGTAGATCAAGGTATTTTAGATGCACACATATTCTATTTAGATGGTAAATTTTCTGCTAAATTGTTTGGGACTGTTGGAGGGTTTATCGTCGGCATATTTTATGAAAAGAAATATGTTAATTTTCAACAACACAATAATATTTTAAAGAATATATTGAGATTTATTCTTGGAATAACTATAGTTATTGGAATATTATTCATATTAAAATACACGTTTTTAATAGTTTTTAACCCTGATAATTTAGTTGATCAAGGCTTTATGGGAGTATTATCTCTTATATTAGTATATTTAAGATATGTTGTTGTTGTATTTATTGGTATTGGAATGTATCCCAAACTATTTAAATATTTAAATATATAGGAGGAAAAAAATGGAAATTAGAAATCAAACTCTGTACAATAAAGATTTAATCTTAAGCTATAACAAATATTATTTAAATAGCTATATTAAAAAGAATTTTGTTGTTATAACAGCTATTTCTTTGGTTTTTATAACATATATGTTAATTAAACAAGAATGGATTTATGCATTGTTATTATTTGGTATATTGCTGTTTTATTTAGCTTTAACTTATTTTATGCAAAAAATAACAACTAACAGATTATTGAAAAAATCACCTCTTGTGGAAGAACCTGTATTACAGACGTATATTTTTAGAGATGATTCATTCGAGATTAAAAACAAAGATAGTTATACAGTTCCTTATTCAAACATTATAAAAGCTAAAAAATCGACTACATTTTATATGTTACAATCAAATGAGAGAAAATCCTATCTTATTTCTTTTGAAGGCTTTGAAAATGATGGTGATAAAGAACAATTTGAAAAGTATATTTTCACAAAATTTAATCTAAAAAAGAAGAGAAAATAGGCTCTTCTTTCTTTTTTTTCAAATTTATGATAATATATAAACTAGGCAGTCTATACTATATGGAATAAAGGTGGTAAAATTGATTAATGATAGAACATATTTATTAAGAAAAAATCAAGCTTTATTTTTGGCATGCCTAGGTGAATTTACCAAAAATAGTTTTGATCAAGCATCAATTAACGAAATAATTAAGAATTCAGGACTTAATAAAGGAAGTTTTTATTATCGCTTTAAGACAAAAGAAGATGTATATTTTGCTTTAATTGATTATGTATATACTATTCAAATATCCCTGTTTAACGAAGAAAACATTGATTTTTCTTCAATATCTTCAATTAAACAAGCATTGTATTTGTTATACGAAAACATTAACAAATTAAGTATTTTAAATTCAGATTATTATGTTTTACTACAAAGAATATTTAAAGAAAATATTGAACTACAAAACAAAATTAAAAAAAATTGTATTGAACCAATTTTGGTTAGATTTAATGTGAAGATTAAGAGTATAATCGAAAAACAAAATTTAAATATCAACCAAAGATTATTTTTCCATAATTTGATACTAAATTATTATTATTTTCCTTTTAATTTAAATGAGTTATTATCTAAAGATAAGATATATTCAGTGATTAGAATAATTTTGAATAGTTTAAATGAAGAAGATATTAAACCAAGTAAACATAATGATTTATTTATTTTACCTGAATTTCAGGATAAATTGGTATATTTGTTATCGAATAAAAACGGTTATTATAAAGAAAACACTATTTTTCTTGGACAATATTTGATTGATGAAAAAGAATTTTTACATAATGTTAGAGAAAATCTTAAAATTCGTAAAGTAGATTTAAATTCGATAATTACTGAGGGGATAAAACGCAATTTAAAAGATTATAGCTATTTATTAGTTTTAAAGAATTTAAATTTCTCTATAAAAAGTTTTCATTTATTAAATCAGATTGAAAAATACTTTTTAGCCCTTGTATTTTTAAATGTAATCGGTACAGAAAGAATAGTTTTAAATAATCTTTTAAAATTCGCTGATTTAAAAGATATTCATTTACTTTTTACTGAGTTGTTGCCTTTATTGAGTAAAACCTGTAAAATAGTAGTAATAGAGCCAGAGTTTCCTTTGTTTTTAGATGTTATTGATAATTTATATTATCAAAAAAACAACGATGTAATAAAGGCTGTAAGTCAGGAATTATTACCTAAAAACAACAATCTATATTATTTAATAAAATATAAAAATAAAAAAGGATATCTAATTTCAAAAAAAATCAAGAAGGTTGATTTCAATATTAATAATTTTCTTGATTTATCAAATTTTACATTGATTAATTTTGGAACAATTCATATAGATCAAATCAAGAATTAGGAGGGTTTAATTTGACAAATTTTCTAAGTATATTGAAAAATGATTTTAAAAATTATATAAAATATAATATTTTACATATTGTTATAGCCATTTCTGTTATTTTTGCGGGAGCTATGGCTTTTCTAACAAACATAAATGCGATGATATTTATTTATATTACAGTTTTTATTTTACCTACAATTATTTTTTCTATCAGTATCTACATTGAAAAAGAAGAACATACTTTATTTCCACTTGCAATCGCTAAATGTAGTTCTTTAGAAATAATCCTTTCTAAAGTGACTAGCGCAATGTTATTGCTTATGATACCATTTATTCTATATTCTTTAGTAATGGTATTTGTATTAAATATGTCAATTAATATTCTTCTATTTTTCTTAATCTATATTTTGGGCGCTCTTATGCACATAATTATAGGTTCAGTACTTGCGCTTATTTCTAAATCAACGCAGATTATGTCAATTAGTTATATTGGATATATTGTACTATTTGCCTTAATTCCTTTCTTTTATGCCAATAATTTAATTCCTACGGTATTCCAATATATACTCGTTATATCTCCAGCTTATCTTTCAGGTATTTTATTTCAAGAGATATACTACGGATATGCATTTACATCTACATTTTTAATCGTTTTAGCTGTTATTTTACAACTTGTTTATATTGGGTTATTAACATATTTTGTAGTTAGACCATACTTTAAAAGCTATTTACTTTTTGCGATAGAAAAGAACAAATGATATAAATTCATATATAAAAAATGGAATGTTAGACAAAACTAGTCTAATATTCCATTATTTTTTAAGAAAATATATACAATATAATTTGGTATTGCAAACGATTCAGAATCTACTGAATTAGCACCCCAAGCATTTACTCCTAATAAATTTCCATCTACATCAACTAAAGCACCACCGCTTGAACCTTCATGAATTGATGCATTGTGATGTATTACATCATAATCGACATTATCTATTGATTCCATTGAAATAAATTCTCCAAAGGTAACATTGTTATCTAAGTTTAATGGGTTCCCTACAGCCATAACTAATTCTCCTGGAGTAAAGCTATAAAATAATCTAGCTTCAATATTAACTATAGTAATATCTTCTCGATATAATTTATCAAATTTTATTACAGCTAAATCTAAATCCTCATCTCCAGCAATAACTGTAGCTTCTGTATAATATTTATCTCCATAAGCTTTTACTTCATATTTTGCATTATAACCATTAGGGTTTATTACATGATAGTTGGTAATCGCATAATATGAAATATCATCTTCTTTAAAGATAAATCCTGATCCTTGGCTCGTAGCTACTTCAACTTCAGTTGGAACATTAGACCAAGGAAAGGCAAACTGTTCTTCACTTAATGTAGTATATACCTCAATATTAGCGTGTCGGATATAATCTTGTGTAGCTAATAATACATCATTATAAGCTGAGACATCAGTAAGTGAATAAGTAGGAGATACATATTCTGGGAAATCAAGATAATTACTATCTTCAAAAGTATACGTACCGTTCAAAGCGGTAGGATAAAGGCTAGTTTCTAAAGTTGTAGTCTCAGGGGGGTTTAATGTAATTACATAGTCACAGCTAGTAATAAAGAATGTTAATACACTAAGCAATAAAATAATTAAAAGTCTTTTTATTTTCATAATCATCACCATTATATATATGTTATTATACTATAATTTGTTGAAAAAACATATGTTTCCCTTTAAAGAGAGGAAAAAACTCTGAAACAGGTTTTATTTATTATATATATAAAGTATAATATTTATAATAATTATTTAAAATAAAGAAAATATTGATTTT
>NBLG01000021.1 GCA_002084435.1 Tenericutes bacterium 4572_104 | reverse complement strand
TTTTCAACTTACTGAAGCTGAAGTTCAAGGAAGGCAACAAATAAAAACAGCTTTTAATTTCTTAAAAAAATATATACCAGGTTTTGAACAAGCATATATTTTGACTACGCCTTCAAAAATAGGCGTTAGAGAAACAAGACATATAATTGGAGAATATGTTCTAACTTTTGAAGATATAGCAAAAAAACGATATTTTAATGATACAATTGCCTTGTCAGGATTTCCAATTGATATACATTCTCCTGATGGAAGTGCTCTAAACCTTCCAGAAATAGATGAATCAGAGCCAATACCAATACCTTTAAGATCCTTGATAGTCAAAGGGCTTGATAATTTATTGGTAGCTGGAAGATGCATGAGCGCAACTCATGAAGCATGCGCTGCCATAAGAACTATTCCAACAGTAATGGCGGTTGGACAAGCTGCCGGTGTAATGGCTTCTTTATATTGTAAACAAGAAAAACCTTTAAAAAATATATCTGTCGAAAAAGTACAAACACTCCTAATTTATTAGATGATATCCACTTTTTTAAGTGCTCTAATTAAATTTTTAAAAATCTTTATGCAAGAATTTTCATAGTAAAAATCAAATATGATATAATTATCTATAATTAAATTAAAAGTGGAGGGTCTATGAAAAAGATATTAATAATTATAATGTTTTTAATGTTTATAAGTCTTGTTTCATGTAATAAAGTCGAAACTACTCTTTTAACCACAAAAAATACTTCATACCTTCCACTAATTACTAAAAATCATACAGTTACTTATTCAAAAGAAGAATCAAGCAATTGGATAATTATTTCAAGTGATAGATGTTCTTATACTTATCTTACAATTAATGGCCAAATAGTCTTTCCTTTTCTATTTGACTATGCCTATCCCTTTATCGACGGTTCTTCGGTAGTGCGTTTAAATGGGTTAGAAGCTTTAATTGATTATAATGGAAATTATCTAATCCCATTTAAGTATGTTAAATTAACAAGAATTAATAACTCTAATCTTATTCAAGCTCTAGATGAATTAGGCTCTGTATATTTATATGACGACTCAGGTAATTTAATTATAGATAATTCTTTAATTACAGAATATAAAGAATACAGTAATAATTATTTGATTGCTAAAACAAATGAAAATTACGGTGTAATTAATTTAAATCATGAAACTATAATTCCATTTGAATATAAATCAATTAATCTTATTAAAGATAATTATTTTGCTTTATTAAGTGATAATGAAACTGTATCTGTAGTTTCTTTAACGAACAATGAAATATTTAGTATTTCAAGTTCTATTAATCTTGACTTTAATCAAGATGATTTATCTATTTTTAAACAAAATAATTTATATGGTTTAGTAAATCTTGAAGGAGATATTATTTTAGAACCAATCTATAATGAAGCCGTTTTTTCAAAAAATGATTCATTTTTATTTAAAGCTAATTCTAGTCAAAAGATAATTTCTCCAAGAGGTGAAATTATCTTTAATACAGATATTTATAATATTTTAGATTATAACGATAATTTTATAATAGTTAATGATTCAAATAAAAACCATTATATAATTGATTATCAAGGTAATATAAAATTTGAATCTTTAAATAACACCTTTGAAATTATCAATGATTTAAATGGAGATTTTGTTATATTAGAAAATATAATAGAAACAGACAAAATTATCTCTCAAAAAGTATATGATTCTAATTTAAATCTAATCAGTGATAAAGTATATCTATTTTCTTCTAAAAACTTTAACGAAGAAAGACAAGCAATAGTTGTTTATAAAGATTTTCAACCTTTAGTAATTAACTATAATGGAGAAACTATATTAGATTTAGAAAATATATCTAAATATTATTTGTATCCAAATTATATCTTAGTAGAAACAATAGATAAACATTTTGGGTTATATAACTATCTAGGTGAAGAAATAATTAAACCAATTTATTCTTCAATTTGTTGTGGGATAATGGATAAATAAATCAGATATTTCTTTGAAAAATGTATTTTATCTCAATTATTCCTTTGAAAAAGTGTCATATTATTAAAAAAGTCCTTTGAAAAAATGTAATGTATGTTATAAATAACTATAAATATAACAGCCAAATCATATCGATTTGGCTGTTTTGCATATTAACTATTAATAATTGAATGGAAATATTTTAAAGATCCAGATATTTTATAATCAGTTTTTGAACTTACAAAGATAAAATCTCCTTTTTTTACAGGTTCTGTATTAAAATAACCCTCTCCTTCAATGATAAATATATAATCACCATATTTATTTGAAGTTTTGTTAGTTATATCTATGTTGTTATATATATCAAAGTCAAATAACTGTTTTGGTTTAGGATGGTTTATATCTTTATCAGGAAAGGTAATAACATCTAAAGCTTTGTATATATGTAATTCTCTTAACTTACCATTATATGGACGATTATAATCATATAAACGGTAAGTTACATCAGAAGATTGTTGTATTTCTAAAAGCAAAGTTCCTTTACATATTGCGTGTATTGTTCCACTAGGGACGCAATATGTTTCTCCAGTATGTATTCTAAATCTATTTAAGATCTTATCCCAATTGCCTAAATTCATTTCTTTAATAAATTCTTCTTTAGAATTAAGTTTATGACCAATTATAAGTTCTGCTTTCTCCTCAGTATTTAAAATATACCAACATTCAGTTTTACCTAAACTGTTTTCATATTTTTTTGCATATTCATCATTTGGATGAACCTGTACACTTAAATCTAAGGTTGCGTCTATTAATTTAATTAGAATAGGAAATTCTTCTTTAGGATAGTTTCCAAATAATTCTTTATGAGATTTAAATAAATCTCTTAAAGACATATTTTTAAACTCCCCATTTAAAATAATGCTAGAACCATTTTTATGAGCTGAAATGCCCCAAGCCTCACCTGTTTGTTCTAAACAATTATAGTTGTATTTATTTTTTAAGTTATTTCCACCCCATACTTTTTCAAAGAAAATAGGTTGTAGTTTTATAATCACGATTTACTCCTTAAAGAAACGTTTTGCGGCTATAGCGGCTGCTAAGCTTGGGTCAAACACAGCTTTTACTAATTTAATATTAGGATTAGTTTCTTTTAATTTTGTTTTTAAAGAATCTGAGAAATATCCTTTTGAATTACCTAAGCTACCAATTATTACTAAAGTAGTTTTCTTAAAGTTTAGTTTATTATATACTCCTTGAATAGCTAGAATTAATTCATCAGTTGCTAAATCTATAATTTGTTTTGCATAAATATTACCCTTATTAGCGTGCTTAGTTACAATAGGAGCTAAACTAGCTATAAAGGTACGATTACCTTGGATTTCATTCATAATCTTAATAATGTCAGATGCGACCTTTAGATTTAATGAATTAGCTACATCTTTTGCGAAATCATCCATTTTGTATCTTGAGTCGTAAGCTCTTATTGAGTGACGTATCGCTTCAACTCCTAAATGGTAGGCACTACCAAGTTCACCTTCTCTAAAGCCCCAACCTCCGCATTTATGAGTCAAACCGTTATTTTTTCCAAAAGCCACCATTCCAGTACCACAGATTAAAGCCATACCCGAATCAAAATGATTAGAACTATAAAGAGCATTTTCCATATCATTTCTAGCCATTACGAAAGTATTTTTATCAATCCCAGGTAAAAGCCTTATTATATTAGATACTAGTTCATAGTCCTTTTCAAAAACAATACCTCCAAGTCCTGCAAAAACTCCTTTAATTTTTGTGTTTCTGTTTTTGGCAATAAAGGGATCTATTGCTTCTTTAAACGCCTTGTAAGTTTCTTCATTTGAAACTGTATCAATAGAAGAAGGTCCACTAGTATTTTCAAATATTAAGTTTTCAGATTCATCAATGATGGATACTTTTGTTTTAGTGCCACCACCATCAATTCCTAAATATAAATTCATAACTTTACCTCTCATGTTTTATTATACTATAAAACGATAATTATAAGAAGAAAATTTATTAAGTGAAAATAAAATTAAAAAATATACAATAAAAACTTGCAAATGTTTTGTAAATGTATTAAAATAATAATACAATTAAAAAGAATGGGTGATTCTTTGTGAAAATCAATTTATTAGAAAAAAAACCTTTTTATATTCAAATTAGAGATGATATACTAGAAAAAATAGAAACTAATTATTGGAAAGAAGGAGATTTAATTCCACCAGAAATGGAGTTAGCTAAATCTTATGGAGTAAGTAGAGTAACTATAAGAAAAGCGATTTCTTATTTAGTAAAAGAAAACTATCTAAAAAGAATAGCTGGATTCGGAACCTATGTTTTACAAAATAGACCATCCCTACATAACTTTACTTTAATTCAAAGTTTTACAAACGAAATGCGAGAAATGGGACTACCTTCAAAAACATTAACTGCATCAGTAGAAAAAATAGAAGCTACGCCTAAATTAGCGGAAATATTTAATATTAATATAGGAGATACTTTGGTTAATCTAAAGAGAACTAGGGGCTCTAAGGTACCTATATTGTTTTCAGATACATATCTTTTACCATATATAGAAATCCCAAATGATAAAAATATTTTATATGGATCTCTATATGAATTTCTAGCAAAAAATAATATCTTTTTTTCTAAATTTGAAGAATATGTAGGAGCTGTCCCTCTAACTATAAGACTAAAAGAAATTTTAAAAATTACAGATGATTCACCGATATTAAGAAGAAAAAGATATAGCTTTGATGAAGAAAATAAATTGATTGAATACACCGAAACATTTTATAATTCTAAGCTATATGAATATCGAACAAGACTTATATACCGCAAGAAATAATTGCGGTTTTTTTATGTTTTTTATAAATGTATTATAAATGTATTGAAAAAAGTTTTATCGTATGTTATATTAGGTTTATCAACATGGAGGATTTCATGAAACTAAGTAGATATATATTTTTATTAATTCTAATTTTTTTCTTGGTAGGCTGTAATCAAAATACTACAACGGATATAAAAATTACTACTGAAGAAGATATCACTGACTGTAATTATCATTTAACTGAAGCGTATGGTGAATTAATCCCAATGGAAACCATTGAGATTCCTTATTCTGAAGTTTTAACAAATTCAAATAACTTTATCTGTCCATGTAAAGAAACTGAAGAACATCCATTATTATTTCGTGATTCTTCAATTAAAACTCATCAAATAATTATTCGTTTTGACGCGATTTATCCAATTGAATATATGAATTTAAAAAACTATACAGGATTAAATGCAAATCCTATTAATGAAATGTCTTTAGAAGTTTCACTTGATGGAGTTTCTTTTAATAGAATTTATTATAAATATCAGTTAAATGATAACGAGAATCAAATTTCAATAAACCAAAGTGCTAAAGCCATAAAATTAGTTATTCCAGATACTGATGAAACAGTGGGGATTTTAGATATGAATTTCACATTAGGTGAAGGATATATTATAAGAGAAGAAAAAGAGCTAACAAACGCATTTTTGCGCTTTAACGGTTGGACTGGAGCTGATGGTGTTTTTTCCTTTGATTTAGATAATGGTGGAGACAAGATTGGAATCAATCACAATACAACTGGCTTTATCTTCAGCGATACTTTTATAGGTGGAGTAAACCCAGATACCTATCTAAGAATAAACCCAGAGATAATTAATAATTCCTTTGGATATTTAGATAATACAGTTTCTTTAACACCAGATGCTTTTACTTTCGTTCAAGGAGGAGATGAAGATAATCCTAGTTCAGTATTACTACCAAATAGTTATATTGGACACCTTGCAAGAAATTTGTTAGATAGTGATGGATTAACTATTTCAAACGATCCTTCATCAAAATTAACTAATATAGATGAAGGAACAATGTGGTTATCAGATAAAACAAATAATTCATTAATAATTGATTTAAAATCAACTTATGATCTATCTAAAATATATATTTGGAATTACAATCAAAATCCAGATTTTGGAGTTAAAGAATTCAAATTATATACGAGTATTGATGGAGAAGTTTATAAATATATAAATACCTACCAATTAAATAAAACTAGCGGAATTGATTTAGAACCATATACCTTAGAATTAAATTTAGATTCTAGTTTAGTTAGATATATAAAAATAGATATTTTAGATTCTTATGATGATATCTATGTTGGATTAGGAAAAATAATGCTTTTTACTAGTGATAATACACCATTATTCGGCTCAATCAATGCACAAGATGAATTACATGATTTAACTAAAAATGAAGAATCCGCAAGACTTTGGTTACAGGATGGAATAGTTATTAATAATAAGATTTATCTATTCCCTTTATTGATTAAAGATTATTTAACCTATTTTAAAGTTCATAATGTAGGTTTAGTTGAAATGGATATCGTAAATGATAGGTTCGATTATCAAAACGCTAAATTTTATTCAACTCCTCTAATGTGTCAAACTGATGATGGTGGACTTATTTACTTTGGCGCCGGCGTAATGGATAACCGTGATATCGATGGATTCATCTATATCTACGGATATAAGGATTTAAACGGAAGAAATTTAGTTGTAGCTAGAGTAAGTGAAGATAACTTCTTAAACTTCAATGAATGGACTTATTATAACGGAGAAACTTGGACAAAAAACATCAATGAAGTTAAAGGGATTAAAGAATCAGTTTCCGCAGAACTTTCTGTAACATATATAAATTTTGGGACTAATAAAGGTAAATATATGTTGGTTGTTATGAAAGGTACTACTAGTGGAGAAATAGCTTATGCATTAAGCAATGCTCCATACGGACCATTTTCAGATTACGAAACAATTTACCAAACAAATGAAGGATCTTTATATAACGGAGCTTTTACTTATAACGCTAAAATGCATCCAAATCTAAGTAAAGAGAATAAGATAATCATTTCCTATAATGTTAATACAACGAGCTTTTCAGCTCTTAGCAATGCTAAAATATATTATCCAAGATTTATATCTCTAACAGAGATAAGAAAAGGTGAAGAAGACTAATGAAATATAAAGATATTATTAAATCAGTAAAATGCAAAGGAAAAACTTCTATAAATTTAGAAAAAATCTATCCTATAAAACCAATTGATTTAGAAGGAGTTAAAATTACATACCTTATAGATGATGAAGAACAAAGTTTATTCTTTGAATCATTTTACGCAAATAAAATAATAATTACTACCAAAAAAGAAGTAGTAATTGATATATGTTTAGGCAAAGGATATTTAACTGAAAAAGCAGATAATTGGACAAATCTATTTATTACAGATGATTTGTGGCAAGGAGGAGACGGGATATTCTCTTTCAATATAGAAACTGGAGAAGATAAATTTGACCAGGAAAACATAGCTAAAACTTTATTTGTATTTGGAGATACCTTTGTAGGTAATTATGATCGTTTGACAGAGAAAAGATACATGCCTCAACTTATGCCAAATAACACCTTAGCTTATTTAGAAAATAATAAAGTTGATTTTAGAATAAATAGAGGAGAACTTGGTCAAGTTTTGGCTTATTATAATATGAAAGAAGAAGATAAGTATCAAGGATACCTTCCAAAAAACCTTGTTTCATATAATTGTTTAGCACCTGTAAAACCTTATTTAAGTTCTTATTATCCTAAGTCTTTAGAAATAACTTTTGATTTATCCACAAAAAGAAAAATAACTCATATTGAAATTGAAAACTATTTTGATGAAGATTCACCTGAATTAAGTAAAAGAGGACTTAAAGAAATAACTTTATTTGGGTCAAATGATAATACTAATTGGGAAAAAATAGATGAGTTTAAACTAAGAAAGGCTAATAAAGATAATTTAGTTCAAGCCCTTAAAATAAATAAGACTTATCGCCATTTTAAAATATTGGTTAACCCAATAAACGGTTTAGGAAATTATAATGACCAAAGTTTTCAAGAAGGATTGTTTGGCTTTAATAAAATAAGATTTTATAACGAAAAAGATTATTACAAAGATATATTAGCTAACGCAAATTCTATTTTAATAAAAGAAGCTGAACATGCATGGATTTGGCTTCAAGACGGTGTAGTAATAGGAAATAATCTTTATTTCTTACCACTAAATATCGCAAGTGACCATACTCAAGTTGAAGGAATGCAGTTTAAGGTTTTAGGAGTATCTATGTTTAAAACTCCAATAATTAACCAAGAAATAGTTCCAGAAAAAAGCATACAAAAGAAAGCTCCAGTATTTGCTAAAGATAAAACAAGCACCTATTTTTATGGTGCAGGAATCTTTGCGAATACTATTCAGGCAAAAGCTTTAAATCCTGATGGATATATCTATATATATGGCTATAAAACAACTAACTTCTTACGCGAATTAATAGTTTCTAGAGTTAAAGAAGACCGTTTTGAATACTTTGATGATTGGGAATATTTTGATGGAGTTGGCTATTCAAAAAATATATTAGATTCAAAACCACTTTTACCTCATGTATCCTGTGAAATGTCAGTTTCTGAAATCTTAGAGGGAAGATTTAAGGGTAAATATATCGCAGTATTTACTTATGATGTAAATACTAAATATGTAAGTTTTGCGATTTCAGATAGTTTAACTGGACCTTTTTCAAAACCACAAAAAATATATATAACTCCAGAACAAAGTAT
>NBLG01000020.1 GCA_002084435.1 Tenericutes bacterium 4572_104 | reverse complement strand
ATGGCTTCGCATAATTCGTTACCTAGTTATACTCATGGTTCAGTTCCGTGCTGGTGGTTAACCTTTGCACGTGCTGGATTGTCCAGCTTGCTTACATTAGCTTATCTTGGCGCACTCATTATAATCCTTTATTATTTTAAATAATTTACAATAATTACTACAATTGTAATAATAATTACACTAGCTCCCACAACTAAAATTCCTGTTTTTAAATGACTGTCGTCTTTGTTTTCTGGATTAGAGCTTGGTATCAATTTGAAGTCAGGATGACCTGACTTTCTAAGGAATTCCATGATTTTTATTAGAAACTCAATTTTTTCTTTTGAAAAGTTATACCCTAACTCTACTTTTACCTCGGTCCATAAATCTTCTGTCCATTTACTTCTATCATCAATAATCTGATACTGACCATCTTCTGTGTCAAATAATTCTAGACCTTCATCATTTAACTTTAAACCAATAAAATGAACAATTGAAAGTATATTATTGTATTCATTTTTTCTATTGCTGTTAACTTCTGTGATTATAGAAGACCTAACTAAGTCAATATTCTTATCGCTAATAGCTTTCAATATATAATTCTCAATCATATTTATCTCCTAATTTTAATAATTTTTTTAAGTATTCTATAATCTTCTCAAATAAACTTTTTTCAATAAACTTATTATTTTCATTTTTTTCAGGTATAAAATCAGGATGCCCTTTACCTCTAAGCATTCTCATTAGACTAAAAAGATATTTATATTTTTTCTTTGAAAAATTGTACATTATTTCTACTTTTACTGAAGTCCACAAATCTTCTACATTTTCTGATATATATTTTTCAACTTCTTTTATATCTACAAATTGAAAATTATTATCTTCTTCTTCAAATAATTTAAGCCCCTTTTTTTCAAGAAGTACTTCTACTTTTAAAACCAACTTTAGAGTTTCATCAAAATTATGATGTCTTCTATAATTTATTTCAGTTATTACACCTGATCTTATTAAATCAATATCTGATTCTTCTATAGCTTTTTTAAAATATTCTAAATCTACCATATTACACCTTCAATATTTCAGATAAATTAATTTTAAAGTTATCATACCATTCAATTTTTGATTTATTTGAACGTATAATTCTTTCTTTTACACTTTTATCATCATTTAATCTAAGAATATCTTTCATGTTTTCATCAATCCTTTTATCGATGATATCCATTTGAATAATTAAAAGACCTTTAGCATCATTAAACTGAATATCTGATGTCTTATGAAACTCTTTTATATTTTTCTGAATAAAAGTTCTTAAATTTGCTTCTAATTCTTTATATGCAGGTACCATATTAGTAAAAGTTCTTTCTTCATATACGTTTACAGTTTTCTTAAAAAACCAAGATAGAGGGTTCCAAGACCGTTGCCATACTTTCTCTGTTCCAACTTTAACATCCTCATCATAAGCAGATCCTTTAATTAGTGTATTTATAGATCCTAATTGTAGAGTATTTTTCTGTAACTCCTTTATTTCAAAATCATCATCATCCGGGAAAGAATTTTTAAGAACATCTGCAACATAATTATCATATTCAACTTTTAAATCTTCCAATTTATTCATGAAGTCTTTTCCTAAGTTTTCGTCGAGTATCAATTGTATATCACTCATAAAACGATTCACTTTCTCTTCAGTATTTTCAAAAATCTCTTCTGCTAATTTTAATTCAACTTTCTCTTTAAATTTGTCCTCAACTTTTGTTATCAAAGCTTCAGAATTTTTTTGGATACCTTTTATTGCCGATGAAGAATTAGCTGAAATTTCATATTTTTCTTGTTGAACTCTTTTTCTAAAGTTATCAGCTTTTTTTAATCGTTCTTTATCATTAACAAACGCTTCTATTTTCTTACTTAACTGTTCTAAATCATTTTCATCTTTTTCTATAATAGAATTTAATTTCTTAATTCCTTCAGCTTTAGTCATAACTGATTCGAAAGAATCTACAGCATCTTTAAGTTTTGCAGGTATAGCGTGTTTAGAAATAAAATTATCTAATAACGATTCGACAATAGGTATACCACTTAATATTTCAGCTTTAGAATTAGCATCATTAGCTTTTTTTAAACTATTATTTAACTTATTATATATATTTAGAGATATATCATCTTTAACATGATTCAACATATTCATCTCTTCTTCTTCAACAAACAAACTTACATATTTATCTAAATCAGCCTTTTGCAACCTTCTTAATGAGTCTATGCCATTATACTTAACAATTCTAACAAGTTTAGCTAGATGAGCCGATACAGGTATAACTAATGGGTTTTTAATACCATTATCTTCTAAATACTTTCTTGTATTGTCTAGTGCTCTAGCTACGGATTCACCATTTTCTGGATCAAATGCATCAATTTTGTTTGCTAAGAATATAAATCTATCTTGAGCTTCTCGTCCACCTAAAGCCATAGCTTCTTTTATTAGATTTAGCAGACTTTTATCATCTTCAGTACTTAATTGTGTTGAGTTAAGAATATATAAAACCATTGATAATTGATTCTTCATAATAGATTCAGTAATTTTTCTATGTCCTGTATTTCTTGAATTATTAGGGCCTGGAGTATCAACAAGTACAAGTTTTACACCTTCAGATTCATGAATACCAGGAATATCTCCTTTTATGTGTATTCTAGATGTCTCTGGATCATCATTCCATTTCTCTAATAATTTAATATTACATGTACACCAATCATCTATCAAGTTTTCATTTTGGTCAAATCTTCTCGATTTAAAGTCATCCATTTCATCGCAATCTTCTATCTTTGCTATAGTTGCAGTACACGCTTCATTTTTTGCTGGCATTAATTCCAATCCAAGCATAGAGTTTATGACTGTTGATTTACCAGAAGACATTGTAGCAATTACATTAACTTCAAATTCAGGATCAAGTGCTTTATTAAAACTTCTATCCATCTCAGTTGTTTGAAATTCTTCAAAAGGTCCAGATTTTGCATTTTTATACAATTCTTTTAGCTTAAAAATTTTATTTTCGATAGGTTCATCGTTAACATTTAGTTCTAATATAATTTCAATCTCACTATGGTTAGATAGAAAGAGGTTAATCGCATCCTTTACATCTTCAGAATCTAAAGCTGTTCCTATATATGTCAACTCAATTTTTCTTGTGTTGTAAAAATCAATTAGTTTTAGCAAAAATTGATCAATCCAAGTTTGAAGTCTTTTATTTTTACACCAATCATGAAATTCGTCACTTGAATCTTTATTATCTACGAAGACAGAATAATCTACTGTATAAGGATTGTACCTTAACTCTACTTTTAATGCGCTCACTTTATTCACCTCTTATTTATTTTCTAAATTAATTCTTTTTCTAATATTTTTTCTAAAATTGGTATACCGGTAATTATATCAGCGTTGATAAAATCACTAACAGTATGAATCTCATCTAGTATTTTAATTTTTTGTTTTTCTTTTAAACCTTTAATAGAATAGTCCATATTTTTATAGACACTTTCCTTATTACTACATGAACATAAAGCCTTGGAATAGTAACTATCAAACTCTAACAAATATTTAATATTATTTAATATTTGTTTTTGCTTTCTTTCAGAAAAAGGATTTTTTGTTTTTCTTATTCCAGCCATAAATGATGGGAATCTATATTTTTTCCTTAAAAAATCAATATAAAGACGAATCTCAAGAGACACTAGACTCATTACCGGAATAACTAGTGGATCTACAAAACCTAAATCAGTTAAATATTTTGTTATATTTTCTAGAATTATTAAAGGATCTTCTCCTGCCTCTAAATCTAGTTGATCTATTTTATTAACTACAAAAACAATTTTGGCTCCAATTTCTTTATTCTTTGTTTTATTTAGAAGATCTACTAATAATGCCTTCTCATCATCAACACCAAAACACGAAACATTTAATACACAAATAATACAACCTATTTGTCCATTTTCAAATATAGAGTTTGCAATTTCAGAATGAGATTTCTCTGTTGAGTTATTGGGACCTGGAGTATCATGAAATACAATCCTTTTAGATAAATTATCTATTCTAGGAAGATCTCCAATAATATCAATTTGTTTGTGATTAAGGTTATTCCAACTATCAATGATATTATCATTAAGTTTAAGAACTTCCCATTCGGAAGTAATATTCTGATTACATGTAGATCTAACTTTAATTTTTTTCATGCCATCAACGTCTTCAACCCTAAAAATAGTAGCTGTGCAAGCCTCATTTTTAGAAGGTAAAATCGAAGATCCAAACATAGCATTTAGAGTTGTAGATTTACCAGAACTCATAGTTGCGAGTACTGCAACATTATAACATTCGCTATTTTTTTTCATTAATAATCCTTTTTTATATTTTTCTAATTATTTATTTAATTTATACAACAAAGATACGTCAAAATGTTTCGTATCAAAATAAAACCAAAGTTTTTTATATTTTATGCAAGTAAGTTTGAAGTTCTTTCATTAATAATTCTTTTAAATCTATTGGCTCAACAACATAAATTCGGGGTATCCAAAATTTGATTATTGATAATATTTCCTCATAGAAATCTACTTGAAACTTTATAGTTAAAGAACCATCTTCTTCGTCGAATCTACTAATTTCACCGGGAATAATTATATTATTCTTATAATATTCTGTAAAACTAGGTATAGTTTTTATTAGAACCTCTCTTTTTCTATCGAGTTGCGATCCTTCAATCCATATGGTTTGACTATCTTCAATCTTTTTAAATATTAATTCATTAAAATTAAAATTATTATTATTTTTACTAACTCCCTTTATTTTATTAAATTTGTAGGTTTTTAGCTTACTATTTTCAACTGCATGAAGATACCAAAAACCTTTTGTATAAATGAGTTTATATGGACTTACATCTCTAGTCAAATTGTTATATCTTAAAAAAATATTTGATTTATTTTCAATAGCATCAATTATATATTTAAAGAGCTCCTTATTTTTTAATTGATAATCAAACTTGTTGATAATAAAAGAGATTCCTGAAGAATCATTTCTAATTATTGTATTAAGTAATTTAGTATCAAACTCAGGAAGAATATTTTCAAAACCAATATTCTTAAAAAAAAGATTCAAATCTTCTACTGTAAACAAATCCTTATGACTTTTCTCTATCCAATAATTTCCAATTTTATCAGTCTCTATATTGTAGATATATTTTAGTCTATTACTTAAATCTAACTGTAGAGTTCTTTTACTAGCACCTGTGATATGTACTAAATGATTTATATGGACTTTGTTTCTAAAGTTTAATTCATCAATAATAAGTTTATGTCTTTCAATGGTAGTATCATAATTAGGGGGCATTTAAATATAATATAAGATAAGTAATTTAAAAACAAGCAATTTTTTTTATGAAAAAATATGTATAATAAATATTATGTTATTAATTAATTTAATCTCAATGTTTAAAGATATATCTTTTTTACTAAAAACTAAATATAACGATTTTCAGACTGATAGAGGTGGAGGGTTATTTTAAATGTGACCTTTATTGTGACCAAAAAAAATACAAAACCATACAAAGCAGTATAAACGTTATTATTAGGTTCGATTCCCTCCTCCTCCAAAAACAAAACTCTTGTAATTCATTATTATATATAGAATTACAAGAGTCTTTTCTTTTTAGAGATCTTATAATGTAACCAAAATGTAGCCAAAACTTTATAATAAATGTGTCTATAAGGACCCTCAATACTACCTAGAAGCTAAAAAAAGGATTGATTTCTTAGCTCAACCCTCCACCTCTAACGAATATAAAAAACAAAACATTCTATAGCTACATAATCGGTACTAACTATTTTGAATAGTACAAAGCAAGGTAATTATTACCTTTTTCGATAAATCGTATAACGTAAAAGATTAAACTTATTGACCAAGAAATATAAAGGCTATAAAATTATATTATGGTTAAAAAATCTTTCAAAGAAAAAGTTGATTTTATAAAAAAAACGAGACTCAATAACTACCGAGAAAGTTTAAGATTAGAAGGTATAAATCTATCTGTTAAGTCAAACGGGAAAACTAGGGATGAACTAATCTCTTATTATATGAATAAAAAATGAGTTCTATAAAATATGGTACAGATGATGATCCATATAGCTACAAAGGAACTGACATATTAATTAATAAACTTGATATTAGAACCAATATTATTCTTGAAAAAGCAGAAGAAGAAATATCCACATTAGCAGCCAATAGTATAGATTTCTCAGGCCTACCATTTGATGCTAATTATTGGAAATCAATTCATAAATTACTTTTTACAGATTTATACTCATGGGCTGGTGAATTTAGAACTGTTAATATTACGAAAGGTTCAACAATATTTTGTAATCCCCTATATATAGATAATGAGCTAAATAAGTTATTTAACAATTTTAATAATATGAGTTCATTTTCAGAGTTGTCACATTCAGACCTAATTCAACACGTTTCTGAGTTTTATATAGAATTAAATTTAATACACCCTTTTAGAGAAGGTAATGGCCGTTCGCAGAGAATATTATTTGATCATATACTAGCTAATTGTGGCTACAGTTTAGAATGGAATAAAATTACAAAGGACATTTGGTTACAAGCTAATATTTGCGGTGTAGAGTTAAATTATAAACCTATGGAAGATATAATTTCTAAATGTCTAAAAGAGTTTTAAAAAAATTATTTTTAAAATTATCCTAACCTTGTATGTCATGTAGCCAATATTGTAGCCAAAACCCATACAAACTGGTACAAAACAGTACTAAAACATGTAAAGCCTATGACATTTAAGTTACGGCTCTATATCAAGTTATACAAAATAAAGTAAAGACATACAAAAGATATTGGAAGTTTCGATTCCCTCCACCTCCAAAAACATGACTCTTGTAATTCATACAATAATCCTTGTGTGACCAAAACAATCAAAAGATAATAGCTATACCTATCCTACAGCACACTTAGAGTGTTATTTCATCTAGTATTTTTGGGTATAGACCCTACACTTTTATTTGTATAGTTTAATATATATTTATATAGTTTTGCATAAAAGATTAAAATAAAGAAATTTGTTATCGTTTAAATCAGCTTCTCTTTTAAACCATTATAATTCTCATGTGAATATCCAAAAGAAGTAAATTATTATAGAGAGCTTTTAATTCAAATAGCAGTTTACACTAGAGCAAACCTGATAATACAATAAGTTTTAACGACTATAACCATAAAAACTTATTGAAACATTCAACAAAACTAGTCTATAATCGAGTAAAGGATATAACATGATCGAAAGAACACTATACTATAATAAAATAAAAGAATTTGTTGATAAGCCCCTGATAAAAGTAATTACTGGGATCAGACGATCTGGAAAATCGACTATGATAAAACTTATTCAAAACAGTCTACTAGATGATGGTATTACTAATTCTCAGATTATATACATCAATTTTGAAAGTATGAAGCACTATGATATTAGAACATCTAAGAAGTTTTATGATTATATTATTAACCTAGCCCAGGGACTTGGAAGAGTATATCTATTTTTCGATGAGATTCAATTGGTAGAAAAATGGGAAGAAGCAATAAATTCTTTTCTAGTGGATCTTGATGCTGACATATATATAACTGGTTCTAACTCAAATCTACTTTCCTCTGAGTTATCAACGCTGTTAACTGGTAGATATATTCAGTTTAGATTATATCCTCTTTCTTATCTTGAAATGATAGACTTCCATAAAGCTATGACTGATAAAAAAACAAACGAGAAACTTATATGGCAATATATTCGTCTAGGTGGTTTCCCTGCAGTTCACATAGCAGATTATGATGAAGATAGTTCATATATGGTTATTAATGATATTTATGATTCTATTGTTCTAAGGGATGTAGTGGAGAGATATAAAATTAGAAACATCGAGCTGTTAAATAGAATCATGCGGTATATTATGGATAATGTTGGTAATATCTTTTCTGCTAAAAGTATATCTGATTATTTCAAAAGCCAATACAGGAAAGTTGATCCAACGACTGTCTATAATTACATTGAAGCATTAGAAAGTTCATTTATAATCAGTAAAGTTAATCGCTATGATGTCCATGGAAAAGAGATCCTTAAGACCCAAGAAAAATACTATTTAGCAGACCATGGTATACAACACGCTGTTTTTGGTTATAGTGATAGAAATATATCAGGTGTTCTTGAAAACATTGTATATAATGAATTGTTAAGAAGAGGATACAAGGTTTTCATAGGAAAAATCAAAGATAAAGAGATAGACTTTGTAGCTGAGAAGAAGAATGATAAGATCTATGTTCAAGTAACTTATAAGATGGAAAGTGAAAAAACTATTCAAAGAGAATTTGAACCACTACTTATGGTTAAGGATCATTACCCTAAGTATGTAGTATCTATGGATGAAAATTTCAATGATAATATAGAAGGAATAAAACATATTAACCTTGTAGACTTTATTTCATCAGAGGTTCTATTTTAGATTTCAATTATTAGCTACTCTAGGTTTGATACAAAACCTGGTGTTAAGAGACTTTTTTTATATTTTGGTGCTACAGACTTAATTGTTGGTGAAGAATATCTTTATAGTATCTTCTGCTCTTAGCCTTGTGTATGTTTCATCTAACTTAATTATACGGTAGTCATTCATATGACCTTCGCATTCAAACTTTGAGATTTCAGGGTTACCAAAGAGATTAAAGTCTGTCCACATAGTTGTACCATGAAATGTGATGTCATCTATTGTTATACTTTGGTTCTCTAGTAAGTATACATTAGAATCCTTTACGATCTTTCTACATTCATTTAGAAGATTTAGATAACGGTGACTATAATATTCATGGTTACCCATTACATAGATTACTGGTATTTCAAGATCATATCCTTTAATCCACTGGATACCTTTAGTTCCTGTATGGATATCTCCTGCTAGGATTAGTATATCAGCCTCTGTAAAATCAAACTCTTGATATTCAAATTCTAGATGTAGGTCGCTTAAGATTTGTATTTTCATGAATAATTCATCTCTTTATTATAACTATTTTGCTTCTATATTTTTAATATAAGAATAATGATTAACACCTAATAATATATTTGCAGAACTTAAATTATGCCACGCTTTAATCAACCACTCAGTAGCAGAAGTTTTATTCATAAAGAACTACACCGTTTTGTAATATATCAACCTTATAGAAATAGTCATCCTTCTTTAGAACTTCATCTGTAGGTACGCCATATGCATAACTGCCAAATAAAATATTTTTATATGGATTTAATCCTTTCAAGTTTTATCTTTTCTATATTGACCATTAACTTAATAATATCATTTCTAAAGCAGGCTTTCAATCATTATTAAATAACTTAAATAACCTTTATTTTTTTATTCCAGTTAATAACATTTTAGGCTTATGTAAGTCTTTTAATATAGATTTACATAAGCTTTTTTATTATATGGGGTTATTTATGCATGATGTGCTTCTAAGTAAGTTCTTAGAACATT
>NBLG01000007.1 GCA_002084435.1 Tenericutes bacterium 4572_104 | reverse complement strand
CATTGCTTTTATACGAACATGCAGCTATACTTAATTAGAATTCTAAGCAAAGGAGGATATGCAAAGATTTTTTTGCATCACGAAGGAAATGAACGAAGATAATATGAGTTTTGTAAAAAGAATAGAAGTATTACCATTATTCATACAAGCGTTAATGACAGATTTTAACCCGATTCATGACGTAAAACTAAAAGAATCAGAGTATAGAACCTTAATGCAAATAAAAATGAATGAAGGAGAAAGTATGAGCTTTTATTCTAAGAGAGTAGGACTTGAGAATGGATCTTATACATATTTAGCAACTAAATTAGAAAATCAAGGTTTGATAAAAAGGATTTTATCAGATGAAGATAAAAGAAAAAAAATAATTATTCTTACAGATACTGGAAGAGAACTAACGAATAATATATTCAAACAACTTATGAGCCAGATGACGACAAAACTAAATGTACTAAGCGATACAGAAAAAATCAAACTTGAGTCAGCTTTTATTATTATTGAAGAAAGTCTAGATAGGTTACAAGAAAAATCAGGTTCAAAAAAAGAGATGGATAATAACCTTAAAAATTAAAAGGAGCAGACAACATGAGTCATAATAATATTACTGAATTAAATCAAAAAATAAATATCCTAGGAAAGATATCCGAAATTTTCATTCAACGTTTTCGAGTTGTTTACCTTTTAATCTTTGCCATGATTCTTTTTGGTTTTTTAACATATTTAGATATGCCAAGAGAAGCAATGCCAGAGGTAAGCATGAATGCAATAAGTGTTTCAGTTATCTATCAAGGTGTCTCAGCTAATGACATTGAGGAACTAATTACTGAACCACTTGAAAATATTCTTGAGAGTACTGATGGTTTAGATTCCATGACATCAACATCCAAATCAGGCAACTCATCTATAACTTTAATATTCGAAGAAAATACAGATATGGATGATGCTAAAACAGATGTTCAAAGTAGTGTTGCTGGTGTTTCATTACCAGATGGAGCTCTTGATCCTACAATTATGGAATTTAAGATATCAGAAATGCCTATTATGAGTTTAACAGTTAGAGGCGACGTTAGCATGACAGAGCTCAAATATTATGGTGAACTCATTCAAGAAGAATTCAAAGGTGTTCAAGGCATAAGCGATGTTGTCTTAAGCGGTGGTTATACTAGAGAAATTCAACTCTTGATAAATCAATCTGAGTTAACAAGATATAATTTGTCTATGAATACAATAAAAAATAGTATATCAAATAGCGAAGTATCTATTCCTCTTAGTAGTATGTATCTTGAAGGTGAAACATTTAATTTAAGAATTGATGAAAGCATAAACACTATAGAAGATATTGAAAACATAGTGATTCAAGGTAGTAAAAATAGTGTCATTCTCCTAAAAGATATTGCAACAGTTCACGATGGATTTAAAACACCTACAGAATATGCCTATTTCTATATTAATGAAGGCGAAGAATCAAAGACTTCGGAGCCAGCAATTTATTTACAGGTTTATCGAGAAGATAATTATGACATGGTTAAGCCTGCCGAAGAAATCCGTAAAATCATTGAAAATGATATAAATGACCTTGTAAATAACCAAGTAGATATCGTTGTGACACAAGATATGAGTCTTGATGTTAGTCAAGAGTTAGATACAGTACTAGATAGTGCAATTTCCGGATTTTTAGTCGTCATCATTGTATTATTTCTATTTATTGGACTGCGTGAATCTCTTATTGTAGCATCTGTCATACCTTTATCATTACTTATTTCGGTGGTTTTGTTAGACCTACTTGGTATGACATTTAATACACTTACATTAACAGGTTTTATCATTGCGCTAGGTTTACTTGTGGATAATGCCATTGTAATTCTAGAAAATGTGGATAGGTTAAGAGATTTTGGTGTTGACCGTGTGAAATCGAGTATATTTGGAAGTAATCAAGTAGCTCCAGCTGTATTTGCTGCATCACTTACAACTATTGTAGCTTTCTTTCCATTATTGTTAATGAAAGGTCAAATTGGCGAAATGATTCGAGCATTACCTCTAACAATAGTGTTAGCCATTATTGCATCCTTTTTCGTTTCTATCATTATTACACCAGCTTTAACATCAAGGTTTTTGTCTAAATTCAAGAAAAACGAACAACATAACCTAACAATTTCTAAGAAAAGAAAGACAATAAATATTATAGCATCAAGTCTTTTTGTAGCTATCCTTAGTATTGCAGCCTTTCGAGACTTTGGCCTTTGGTCACTACTCTTTGGACTTGTTTTTGGATTAATCATGTTTGTTAAAAATATAAAATTTGTATATATAGAAAAAGATGAATCAAAATCATTAGCATCAAGATACAAACAATTTTTATCTTCAATTATTTCAAAAGGATATAAACGAGTATTAATACTTGTCATCAGTCTTTTATTATTTGCCAGTAGTTTTACCGTATTACTAACTGATCGAGTGGCTATTGAACTATTTCCAGTTGAAGATCCAGATTTAATTACCATTTCAGTCATTGCGCCTGAAGGTACTTGGGTAAATGACACAAGAGAGATTGTTTATAATATAGAAGATATGCTTTTTAAATACGATGATATCGAGTCTTTTAATTCAAAAATCGGAAATGATAATAGTTTTCAATTGATGAGATCTGGAGCTAGTGGAAGTAACGAAGCAGCTATAGAAGTTAATCTAAAAGAAGATCGAAATCTATCAGGACTTGAACTTTTAGAAATACTTCGCGAGGAATGTACTAAAATTCCAGGAGCTACAATAATCGTTGATGCTGCAATTACTCAAGGACCATCTTCAGATGATATTAGTTTATCTCTAAAAGGAAGTGATCCTGATGTACTTGAAGATATAGGTAGCGCTTATTATGAAGAACTAGTGACTATAGACGGTATTGTGAATAGTGAATTTTCTAGAGTTAGTGATGCTAAAGAATTAGTAATTCAATTTGATAATCAAAAAGCTTCTAGTTATGGATTTAATGTCATGACCTTATCACAAGATCTAAGAAACAAAATAAGTGGTTTAAAAGCAACAACATATACAGATAACGACAATGAACTTGACGTAACGATTTATATTGATAAAGACTCCATTACATCTATTCAAGATTTTGAAAAACTATACTTTACAAGTCCCCTTGGTGACATGGTAGGTTTTTCAGATATTGGTAGTGTTGCTATTGTTGATGCAGTAAAGAGCATTGATCATGAAGATGGCTTAAATGTTGTAACAATTACAGCAGACGTAGCTCCTGCTTATGATTTATCAGCTGTTAATCAAGAGTTTAACTCTAAAATTGCAGGTATAACAGTACCAAAAGGTGTTGAAGAAGCCACTGGTGGTAGCATTGGGGATATTCAAGAAACCATGAGAAGTATGTTGATTGGTCTAGCAGCCGCAATTCTATTAGTATTTATTATTTTATCCATTCAATTTAACTCATTGCATCAACCTTTAGTTATCCTTATGAGTCTTCCACTAGCCATAACAGGGGTTATGTTTGGACTATTTTTTACAGGTAATAACCTAGGATTTTATGCAATGATGGGCATAATAGCACTTGTGGGAATTGCAGTTAATGACGCCATAGTATTAATTGATTATATAAACTATCTACGAAGTGCAGGTATCGATAAAAAAGAAGCTATAGTAGAAGGTGTTAAAACAAGATTTACACCAGTTTTTGCAACATCTATAACAACAATTGGCGGTATATTGCCACTAGCTGTGTTTAATAGTACCTATGGTCAATTAGGTATAGCACTTATTTCTGGACTTATTACATCTACTCTGTTGACTTTATTAGTTATACCAGTCATCTATTACATGATGGATAGTCTAGTAACAAAAATCAAATCAAAAACAGGTATATTTATCGAACATAGTATCGATGAATAACAGAATTGGAGATTAGTATGAAATTATTAAAATATGTAACTTTATTGACTCTAGTCATAATATTAGTTAGTGCATGTTCCCCGAAAAATATGAGAGCAGACAAAGAAACAGTGGAAGTAAACAAAACAGCAGAAGCAATTCCAGTTGTGACAAAGGATTTAGTAAAGGAATCAGTAAATGAGGAAGTGTATGTATTTGGATATTTAGAGCCTACAGATAGCTACTTCACAACGCCTTTTAGCCCAGGTATTGTCGAAGAAATTTTTGTAGAAGTTGGGACTCATGTCAAAAAAGATACGTTGCTCTTTCAACTTGAAGCCAATAGTCTAGATTCATCTAAAGACAAAGATTTATTGCAAAAAGAAAGTAATATAGTTAATGCTAAAAGTTCTTTAGATTTGCAAATGCTTAGTTTAAAACAAAGAGAGAATGACTTAGAGCTTAGAGCCATGAGCCTCACAACAACAAAAAATAACTATGAAGTTACTGTCGATTTATTTAATAGCGGAATTTCAACACAAGTAGAACTTGATGGTGCATTAAATAATTATGAACAAGCCCAACTTAATTATAGTCAGGCACAACTTACCTATGAATCAACTCAGTTAAATTATAATTCAGCACAAAATTCATACAATAATGCTCTTGAGAACAACAGTATTTCAGTAAATGACTATGAAGACAAATATGATGATTTACTTGTTGTAGCACCAATTGGTGGTTTAGTTACTGAAATAACAGTACAAGAGGGTCTAATGAATCAAGGATCAACGGGAGTTACCATTATTGATGATTCTATAATGATTCTTAATGTAAACATTATGGAAAAGTATATTCATGAAATAGAAGTTGGTCAATACGTTCGATTAAGCTTTGATTATATGGAAAACGAAAAAATTGGTACAGTGTCAAGTATATCTTTAAAAGCTAAGGCTGGCTATTATCCTGTTGAAATTCAATTAGAAAATTCAGATAATACCTACACCTCAGGTATGTATGTAGAGGGTTTTATTCAAACCAAAAGAATTGAGCATGTCTTCATGATAGATAAAACTTCTTTAATGGTAGATGTTTTGAATCAAGAGTCTTACATTTATATATTAAACGAAGACGGTGAAAATGTTAGAAAAGTAATTGTAGAACTTGGCGTTAATGATGGTAAAAGAATTGAAATCAAAGGTGATCTTGCTGTAGGTGATAAGATTGTAGTTATCGGTCAAGATTTTGTAGTTGATGGGCAGCTAGTTGTTATTCAAGATACAGAAGAAGAATAAATCAAAGAAAGTAGGAAGAATATGAGTCAACAATTTAATAAGCGATTCTATAGTGTCGGTGAATACTATACTATCATTAGATACGCTATAAAAACAATTAAATATTTAATACGTGGAAAAAAATCTGGTGATTTAGACAAAAACTTTATATCAAGAATTATGCTTGCTGTTACAGAAGTAAATGGATGTCAGATGTGTTCATATTATCATACGTCAGAAGCTCTTAAAAACGGCATATCTGATGAAGAGATTTCTAGTCTATTAACTGGTAATCTAAGTAATACCCCTACAAACGAAAGTGTTGCCATCTTTTTTGCTCAACATTATGCTGAACTTAAAGGTAAGCCTAACCGTTCAGCTTGGAATAGACTAATAACAACCTATGGCAATAAAAAAGCTTATGCTATATTAGCTGCAACAAGAGTTATCATGTTCGGAAACGTATCTGGTATAGCCTTAGGTGCTTTTAAAAATAGGCTCTCAGGCAATCCTGTTGACAAAAGTAGCTTAGGCTATGAACTTGCAATTCTCCTTAGCACCGTCGTTTTTATACCAATGGCACTTATACATAATTTAGGTGACTTTATTGTAAAGTTTTTCAAGAAGAAAGTGACATGAGTGCGAAGGTGCTAAGGAGGTGCCTCCTCACGGAGGCAATCCCTTACAGAACCGGACTTGCCCTATTTAGGCATTAGGCTTTGATTTGGATTTATGATTTTTATATTGTTTTATAGTATAGGTAGAGATTAAATTGTATTTTTTCATTATTCTTCCAATTTTTCTTCTGGATACTTTATAGTCATTTTTACTTAATTCTTTTTTTATTTTTCTAGTTCCATAATTTTTTCTGCTAGATTTAAAAATATCAACAATTAGATTTTCTATTAGCATGTGATTCGACTATATATGAGTTTCTTTCTATTATTCGAATTCCATTAAAACCCTCTTTACTTTCTAATATATATTCTGCTACGATTTCATTATATAGTTCGTTATTCTCTGTTTTCCCTTTATAGTTAATTTCAGCTTTTTGATAAAACGTACTAAAATCATTTAATTTGCAAATCATTTGTTCTCTTGTATACTTCATTTTATTTTCCTTTTTTTATTTTTGATTGTACTTAACAACTATTTTGATATAAATCGCAACTGTTAGATACTGTTATGTTTAAGATAACTATGAATTTTTATACTACAATTTTAATTACCATACTTCTTTAAATATCCTTCAATAATATCTACTCCAAGGTTTAATGCTTTATTTTCAATACCATTTGCATCATGGATGATTAAAGTAGCGTCTTGATCCACATAGTTATAATGAGCTTTCATCTCTAATCCATCCCAGTCCCAGACAATTCCATTATTAAAATCACCTGAATATGTGGCAGTATGTACATAATAATCCATCGTAGTAAAGGTTGAAATCGTTTTTTCATCTTCATCTATCAAATAACACAAATCAATTTGCATCAATCATGTTAAATGAGAATTTTCATCTAACACATCATAATATGTAGGGAAATAAAAATCAATTCCACACCAAGTTGTACTTTGGTTAATTGCTGTGTCAAATCCACTCACCTCTCTACTACTGGCTTCTGCATCTTCATTAGTTGTTATTTCTAACTCTATACTTTCTTTTATACCTTCATTATTACCGTCTTCCTCTGTTTCTGATTTTTCCTCAGTTTCATCGTTTGGAAATGTATGATATGTAATTATTACTTCAACATCGTTAAGATACCATGTACTTGAAGAGTAATTGATATCACCATCCACTGAAACTGATTCAACTTCACCATCTTTAGTAAACAAACCTATAATCAGGTCTTCAATCGTAACTGATTTTATATTCGTGAAACCACGTTCTTCAAACTTATCAATAACCTCAGAATAATTATCTCCTTCATAAACTGATGATCCTGATGGTGTTTTTGCCTGTCCTGTACGATCAATCTGTTCTTTATCGCCTCCAGATGCACCTATTATGAAAAATAAGATTGTTATAACAGCAATTATAATAATCTTTCTCTTAATATATTTTTTGTTAAACAATTGGTTCATTATTTTTTGTCTTGTTGCTTCTCCACATAATTCAAAACGGATTCGACTGCACCTTTTCTATTATGAGTTATATTTACTGATTCGGCATGTTTTATCTCTGCATATTGTACATTATAGTTTTTTATTGCTTTTTCCACATATGTCTTCGCACCAAGATAAGAAGGAATGTATGCCGTCTTTAATATGTACTGCTTCTTTCAACGTTTCATTATTAATACCTGTTAACAAGTGAATCTTTCTAGTAATTGTTTCATTGTACTCAGGCTTAATATAGTTCGAATAGTGATCTATTTCCTTATACTTCTTATCTATTGGGTTCATTTCTAGATCAATAAATATTTTATACATATGCTTCCCCTTTCTAAAGAGCTTTATCTTACAACTAAATTATACAAAATTAGGCGTACTATAATTAGTACACCTAATACGAATAACCGTTCTATTATTTTATTTCATTAAGTAATCTTAATCTATATACTTCAATTCTTGCAAATCAGAAAAAGAATGCTAAAAAAGGAAAAAAGCAGAAATAAAAAGCGGCTGAGCCAATAAAAACGGATTCAGCTTTTTTTGTGTCTAATTTTGATTGTAACGATTTTTATTATAATCAACAAGTATAATCTTCTCATCTATATCAGCCTGTTTAATAACCTCATCCGTAAATCCTGACTTTGAAAAAAGAATATAATATTTATCTTTAACTTCTTTCCTAATTACTAAGCTTTTTTCTTGCAAAGATTTTAAGATTTTAAGACCTAACTTTTCATTTCTCCACTTACATTCTCCAAATATATAGTTATGATTAATGTCATAACCAACAATATCTATTTCACTATTTTTATTCCACCACCTACCAATTCTGATTAAACGTAACGGGAATTCTCTTAACTGATTGAGTTTTCTTATATGAGATATCGCTATTTTTTCATATTCATAACCAACGAAATCCATTAATTGTTTTTCGATAATATCCTCATATATAATATCTATATTACCATCAATAAGTTCAGATAAATGAGGGTATACAAATCGGTAATAGAACCTAAAAAAACTATTATCTAATACATATAAACCTGCTCTTGATTTTATCATTTCCTTAGTCTTAATAGTGCTTGGAAATTCTTTTTTGATTATACCTAAATCAATCAAACTATTTAGATAATAAGAAAGTTTAGTTTTTTCTATTCCTGAGATTTGTACAATTTCATGCTGTCTAGTCTTACCTAGGGCAATAGCTGTGATTATAGTGTTATATACACTAACCTCCCTTAATTCTTGCTTCAGCAAAAATTCAACTTCATTAAAGAGTACTGACCCATTAACTAAAATATTGTTTATTATATTTTCTCTTAAAGACTTCTTATTATCAATACGACTTAGATAATAAGGCACACCACTAAATACACTATAGAAAGCTACTTGTTCATGAAATTCTTTATTTGGATAAAATCCATGGGTAGATTCGAAATCCATTTCTGAAATCCTAAGAACACCTGTTGTCCTACCATAAAGAGGGTTCTTCTCACTTAATAATTCTTTTTTCATAAAGCTTATAGATGAACCACATAAGATAATGAGTATATTTTTCTTAGATAAACTATGGTCCCATATTGATTGAAGAACAGAAGGTATACTCGCATTCCCCTCTACCATATATGGAAATTCATCAAAAACAATAACTGTTTTTTCATTATCAGACAGATTGTTACTAATATAGTTAAACACATGCTCCCATTGATCTAAGGACTCACTATATATCTTTTCATCAAAATGTTCTGTCACAACACTAGTTATTCTCTTAAGTTGCATAAAATCTGTTATTTGATGCCCAGAATAGAATACATGTTTTTTGTCTTTGACAAATTCTCTCAAAATCTCAGTTTTTCCAATACGTCTTCTACCATAGAGTACAATAAATTCAGCCTTTGAGCTTAAATACTTATCATTTATGTAATCTAGTTCCTTTTGTCTTCCAACAAACATAATATCCCCTCCTTTCAGTATTTTCTACATCTTATGTTATCACAACGAGATAGTATAGTCAAGATTAGTATAGTTACAACTATACTAATCCATTAAAGTCATCATTTGTAGAATCCCCTGCAAGATAGTACTTACCTTTATCCCAGCAGATACATCAAGTAGGTCAACACCTGCTGATTCAAGAGCTTTAGCAAATATAATATCATCTTTAAAGGTTATATCATTTACACCATATCTATAAGTTATAATAAAATTCTCGTCAGTTGCTTCTCTTACAGCTTTAATAATCTCTAATGATAATCTCATTCGCTCTGCTTGATGAGCCCTAACACTTGCACTAACGAAGTCTTCTTTAACTTGTTGAATGTGATCATAGGTCATGGCTTCATCAATTCTACTCATCTAATTCTTCCGATTTATTCTAGATTCTTATATTATAACTGTTTATAAATGGTTAAGGTGTCAAAACTATATAGTTGAACTTTCTACCACTATATGTATGCTTGGAGGCTTCAACCGAGTACTACATATAGTGGTAGAATTAGAGAAATTTAGTTTTGACACCTTAACCATAAATGACATTAAAAGAAGTTATTTGTAATCTGTTTGGCATTCCTTCATCCTAATAATAGGCATTACAATTCGTACTTCTTCATCCATATCTTCACTTTTCCAGAAAACAACCATATGCACCTTGGCATCGTGAAGAACATATCCTTTATCTCGGTACTGATTTAGACGTTTTTTAAAGCTCTTAGAAAAAGCAAGAATCTGCTTACCATTTTTATCACAACATCCTCGAAGATCAACTGCTAACTCATCACCACTTTGTAAATCCGCAATACGTTCTTTAAACTCTTCCTCTATAAAAAGACTCAAGAAAATATCTTGATAGCCTAACTGAAAACTGATGTTAGACTGAGACCTGTAGCTACTTTTAACCTCTGACAGTTGCAATCTTGCAGGTTCCTTATGTTCTTCTACAGCATACATACCAGGTTTTTCAGCCACAGCAGATAAATCCATTGAATAAATTTGACTAAATTTTTGATGCAGTCCCATATCCCGGTAGTGAATCATAAGAGCCTCTTTCGCTCTCGTCATAGCAACATACAATAAGCGTTTATTAGAATCTGTTGTATCTTTAAACTTATCTAACATTATGATAATCGAATCAAATTCTCTACCTTTAGCCTTATGCATTGTTGAAACCTGAATAACATCATTTTCAGAATAAATAAAGTCATCTAATTTAGATTCACGAAGAAATATATTAAAATCAGATACATACTTTTGCTTTCCTGCTATAACTTCAAAATCAGAAAATAGACGTTTACATAATCCTATATACTCACTTCTTGAGTACTTCTTTAACACTTTATGCTTTGCATTTCCCCATCGATAATCATCAATTGTATGGCACTCATCAGATAACTTTAGACACTGAATAAAGTATCGTACCTCATCAAGATCTTTAGGTTTCACTTGTTCTGAAGTTTGAATCAACTTAGCTTTAATATTCACATCCATCAGTCTTCCTGCAATCTGTAATGCCTCATCATTAGTTGCAGTCAAAATACAAACAGAACCCTTAGCACCATCTGATACCAATCGATTGATTACCCCATCTAGCATATTATCATGATGATACCTGATTAATTCAATCTCACCATCTGATGAATCAATTCCATGTATAGGCGTTGATTTCATTCGCTTCTTAATATTTTGTACATACTGATTAGAAAACTCCACCAAGTTAAATTTACTACGATAGTTATCCACCAACTCATAGGTTTTTGCTCCGTTTGCTTCGGATATTTTTTTAAGATATTTTGATTTTGAACCTCTAAACTCATAAATATTTTGATCATCATCACCAACAGCAATAACTCGCATATTCGGATTCTGTTTCGTCATTCCCCTCACTAATTCAAACTCATGTTCATCCATATCTTGAGCTTCATCAATTACCATAACAGTCTTTGTTATCCTTGACTGCTCAATTTCACCTGTTTTTATCAAATGTGCCGTTTCATTAACAATATTAGATGACTTCTCAATATCTCCAACTCTCCCAAGTATATCAAAACAAAACGAATGAAAGGTCTTAATGTCAACGTAGTTAGCCGAACTGCCAATAAGTTTCTTTAACCTTCTTTTAAACTCTACTGCAGCCGATCTAGAAAAAGTCACCATCAATAACTGCTCATGTTTAACATCTTCCATCAAAAGCAATGAGGCTAATTTATGTACCAATATTCTAGTTTTACCACTTCCTGGTCCTGCAGCAACAACAATATATTTTGTATTTTGATCTTTAACAATATCAAGTTGTGAAGTGGATAATTCTCCAAAAAGCTGCCTAAATTTTGCCGGAGTTACATTCCTACGAATTTCATTACCTTTAGCTCCCTTAAAATATTTAGCCAAAAATGTCTGATAATTCAATGTAAAATAATCATCAACAAACTTTAGAGCCGCTTCATAATTTTCTAACATCTTATTAGCATATTCTCCGACAATATGAATTTGATGAGCTTTTTGCTCATAATAAGTTTGCAGTTTTTTATAATCATCAATCTTATACTGAATTCTATTATCTTCTTCTAGTCGCTCAATACTAAGAGCATTATAAATCACCAAAAATCCACCTTCGATTTTGAGAGCTTCAATTCTTGACAAGTAGAAGAGAGCATCTTCGATTTCTTTTTGAGTGACTTTCGTTTGAAGCATACGATGCTCATTCATAAATTCTTCTTTTAATTCCAACACAGAAAACTCAACTATCCCTTCATCTTCAAGATACTCATCATTTTTATTATATAAATATGTCAATATGAAATCAGCGAGAAATATACGTTTTTCAAAAGATTTCATCATTGAATCTCTGTCTTCCAAAAAATAAATTCTAAAGTGATTTTTAGACTGCCTAGAACTTTCCTTTTTAAGAACATGGTTAATGGACAAAAAATTCAATATGGTTATAATTTTATCCGGTGTTACTTTTTTAAGGTCCTTAGCTTCAGCTTTTTCATTTAACTCTTTAATATTAACAGTCCCGTCTCCATCTAGTTCATCGTATAGGAATTCTTCTAGTTCTCTATGCCATTTGAAAGAATTCAACGCTTTTTGCCTTGTCATATCGTCTTTTAGAAAAACAGCCAAATCTTTTTTGTCTGCAAGAATTCGCTCTTCTTTTAACAATCCAACAATATGGATCACATCTGCTTTTTTAATACCTAGTTGATCTCCAATATAGTCTATTCGCATTTCTCCTAACTCATCTTGAGAATTTTTCCTACTTCTAGCAGCAATTAATTTTGCAATAATTCTAATAGCTAACTCAGCATCGCGTTCATCAAAACACTGCGAAGAACGAATTCTTTCAGATGCTTCTAATACACTTTCTGACAAAATACTATCTGCATAAACTCTTGGATTATTTTGACCTCTTTTTAAATATCCTGCCTGTTCTAAAGCTGCAATAGCAGTTTTCACACGAGTTTCTATATCATAAACACTGTCATCCCAACCGGCTTTTCTTGCAATTTCAAGAGCAGATTTAGATACATTTTTCCTAAATCTTGTTATCTCTTTAATTCCTCGCCAAACATTTCCAATCTCAGAAATATTTAGTTTTGTCTGATTTAACAGATTAAAATGGCTATTTAAATCCTCGTCATTATACAAAACTAAGCACTCTGCATTAATGCTTTGATCTCTACCGGCTCTACCAGCTTCTTGCACATAACTCTCAAGAGAATTAGAAATCTGATAATGTATAACAAGTCCTACATCAGATTTATCAACGCCCATTCCAAATGCAGACGTTGCAACCATAATATCAATTTCCCCACTGGTAAATTGATCCTGATTTTTAGACTTAACTTTCTTGTCCATTTTTCCATGATATGCTCTCGCCCTATACCCATCACTGTTTAAACGTTCAGCTAACTCTTCTGTTTTTTTCGTTGACGAAGTATAAACAATTGTAGGACATTCATGGGTACTAATCAATATTCTTAAACGTTCATATTTCTCCAGTTCACTACATTTAATGATTTTATATTTTAAATTTTTTCTAGCTGCACTTGCAGTATACAGTTCTAAGTCTAACTCTAGATTCAATCTAAAATATTCACGAATATCATCCACAACATTTTGCTTAGCTGTCGCTGTAAAACAAGATACTGGAATCATTTCCTCAAGCTGTTTTTTCTCATAAATATTTCTAATAAACTCAGCAATATACAAATAGTCTACTCTAAAATCCTGTCCCCAGGCTGAAAAGCAATGAGCTTCATCAATAACAAATCTTTCGATTTTTCTTCCAAGCATAAGTCTTTCCATAGACTTTGACCGCAAAGATTCAGGAGACAGATATAAAATTTTTGCCGAACCATCTTCCACACGCTGAATAGCCTTTGCCCGTTCAATAGGGTCAAGCAAACCATTAATTGTAACAGCTTCTGTTATCCCCATCTTCTCTAGATTATCCACCTGATCTTTCATTAGTGATTGTAGTGGTGAAATAACAACGGTCAGTCCCCTAGTCGCCCTTCCAGCCATAAGAGCAGGGATTTGAAATGTAATAGACTTGCCGCCACCTGTTGGGAATACCGCCAAGAGAGATTTGCCATATAACGCTGCTTCAACTGCTCTTTCCTGTAATGGAACACCATCAAACTCACGGTAAGCTTCATAGC
The DNA here is from genome assembly GCA_002084435.1 of Tenericutes bacterium 4572_104. The sequence continues at coordinate 10,243 of NBLG01000007.1, read as the reverse complement.
CAAAATAATCCTGAAGACCACTAATAGGATTAAGTGCTTTATCACAATATACACATCCTGTAAGACATGGCGTATTTCGTAGTTTATTCAAAACACCTTCTACTTCAGAATATGAAAATAACACCCATCTTGGCGTGATAGATGATTGATCATCCGCATGAATAATTGCAATTGCATAAGCTAATTCGATTGGATTTTCTAATATGAGTTGTTTTAGATTCGCATTACTGCAAATCTGTTTGTCTAAGTGAATACGAATCTCAGCTTCAATGCCATCTGTTGAAATATTTGAAGATTCTCTAAATTCTTTTTTCTCTTGATTATCAATATATTTAAAAAACGAAGCAAATTCCATTTCTTCATAAAGTAATCCTTTATAAACTCTCTTTAGCCAAACATCTAGCTGATTATAAGCATTTAAACAATCATAAAACAAATCCTTAGCCTGAATAGAGTCATTCAAAGGATTGTTCAGCTGCTCTGTATATAATTTATCATCCTTTACAAGATGGTGGTATGGTTTTTTTGGAAACAGAAGTGGGGATAATGATAACGTGTCAATTAATGGAACACGCGCTATATCAGGTGCAATTCTATTAAGATATTGAATATCATGACGAATTACATTATGTCCACATAAGAAAGAAGCTCCTTTAATAAATCCTAGAAACTCTCGACTACTTCCTGTATGGATTTGTCCACCGTGATCTGCAATAGCACCAAAGTCCTTGATCTGCTTTGAATCAAGGGTTACTTCTGTGTCAAAAAAGATAATCTCACCCATAATTTTTCCCCTTATTCGTTTTTATTTAATAAGTGAACATTTATTGTTCAAAAAGGAAATCCAATATATTCATGTGTTTAATCCCATTATTTGTCCCCATATGTATCGTATCCATAGATAATACAACTTTTGGATATGCGTCTTTAATAGCAAGAAGTGACCTATACTCCCTGTCTTTTACTTCCACTGTGGCAAGCAAGTAGCAAACCTGATAATAGATTCTTTCATCTCCCTTTTCTGCAATGAAATCCACTTCCCTATCACCTTCTTTGCCTACATAAACCTTGTATCCTCTAGAAATCAATTCCATAAACACAACATTTTCTAGGATTTGAGCAATATCATTGGTTCTGTCCCCAAGATCTGCATATCTTAGACCTAAGTCAACTAAGTAGTGTTTATCAAGTCTTTGCATAATCTTTTTACCTTTAATATCATATCTAGGTGCTGAGTAGATTATTTTTGCATCTTCCAATATTTTGATGTAGGTGGTAATAGAATCCACCGACGCCTTATACCCGATATTCCCCAGATAATCAGCCACTTTCTTCGAAGAGAAAATCTGCCCTACATTATCAAATAGGTATAAAAGAACTTTTTCAAGGACAACTGAATCTCTGATTTTATGTCTTTGTATAACATCTCTAAGAATAACAGTATCTCTTATCCCTTTAAGATACTGTGTTTTTGATTCATCACGATCCACTGTATTTGACAGTCCTGGAAAACCGCCAAATTTCAAGTAGTCATTGAAATGTTCACTCATTCCCTTTTCTGACCGCTCTAATTCTTTTACAAAATTAGTATATTCTGAAAAAGTTAGAGGATATACATCAATTTCAACATACCTTCCTGCAATATGAGTGGCGAGATCTCCTGATAACATACTTGCATTCGACCCAGTCACATATAAATCATACCGTTCTTCTGCTAGTAGTGAAGCAAGGGCATATTCCCAGCCATCACAGTTTTGGATCTCATCAATAAAAACATAGGTTTTCGCTACTTTTCCATTTGTATTTTCATGAATATATGCATCTAGCTTCTTATAGGATCGAATGTTATGAAAAGAAATTAATTCATAATTAATATTGATAATAGTAGATTCATCAACGCCATGACGAATCAGTTCCTCCTGAAGCATTTTCATTAAAAATGATTTACCACTACGTCTTACACCTGTAATCACTTTTATAACAGGTGTATCTACCCAACGAAGTAATTTATCTAAATACTTATGTCTGATAACCATATAAACACCTCCAAAAATATTGTAACACGATTATAATCGTTTTACTAGCCATTTTCTAGACATAATACAAATATAATCAATGTTTCACCTAGGGTCAGACCCCAAATATATTAAAGATATCTTTTTCTTCAATTTCACGGTTACTTTTCTTGTTGGCATTGTCTAACATGCTATCTAGCTTGCTTTCCATGGTTTTCTTTATTAAGGCATGACTATCTACATCTCGAATCTCAAAGAAAAGCATTGGATCATGGTCTAATCTTGAACCAATCCCGTAGAGAACTGCTGCGACGTGCTTACACATATATGCCCAGTCGGGACAATTGCAGCCAAAATGAATTTCTTCTGGAGATGGGAAAAAGCCATACTTATGGTCTGTAAATAAAATTTCCAATCGTTCCGGAAATTTCCCTTCAACTAGTTGCTCTAAAGAAACTATACTATGATTACACAGCTCTGTGACTTGACTCCACTTTTCTTGACTCAAGGCATCAAGTTTAACGACAACTTCATAAGGCTTAACTCGACTTCCCTTAACTTGTGCTATCACACTACCTTTTACAATATTCAAATCTAAGACCGCATTGTTTTTAACGTAACTTCTACCTCTAGAGATTCGATTACTATAATCTGCATAACTCTCTAAATTATTATTCCAAGCTTTTCCCCACCAGTTTTTAGCTAAACTTCTTCCTTCGATTATGACGGGCTGAATATTAGGGTTCTTCTTCTTAAGTTTTGCTAAAGCTATTGCTGCTTTAACTCTTTTCTCAGCTACTGATACATATTTAGGATATCCACCATAACCCATATTATGCGCCTCCTAACTCAAATAACTTCAACAATTCATCGTTATCTAGTTCAGTCATCCATTGTTCTCCACCTGAACCAAGTATATCTTTTGCTAATTTTTGCTTTTGCACAATCATTTCATCTATTTTTTCTTCTATAGTCCCTTTTGTCACAAACTTATGCACCATTACATTTTTAGTTTGTCCAATACGAAAGGCACGGTCTGTAGCCTGGTTTTCAACAGCAGGATTCCACCATCTATCAAAGTGAATCACATGATTTGCACCAGTAAGATTTAGTCCCACTCCTCCAGCTTTTAGAGAAAGTATCATATAAGGTACATATCGTTCACCATTAAATGCCTCTACCATTTTTGTTCTGTTTTTGATAGAAGTTCCACCGTGTAACACAAAACCTTCTCTTCCAAAAATAGTTTTTAAAAAATCTGATAAAGGCTCTGTCATCTCTTTAAATTGAGTAAATATAAGTACTCTTTCTCTTTTTTCATAGATTGTTTCACATATTTCCTTTAGCTGTTCAAACTTACCACTTTGTACTGGCTTATAATCTTCTCTACCAAGATATTGATCTGGGTGATTGCAAATCTGTTTAAACTTCATGATGCTTGCTAGCACAAGACCTTTTCTTTCTATACCTTCTGATACTAATAATTTCTCTGATATTTGATCAACTAGCTTTTTATATAATACAACTTGTCTTTTTGATAGCGTTGCATATTCATTTATTTCGATTTTATCTGGTAAGTCCGCAATAATGCTTTTGTCTGTTTTTAGCCTTCTTAATAAAAAAGGGTTAATCATTTTTCGTAGTCGTTGATACCCTGATCCATCATTACTAAGCTCTTTAGTAAATGTCTTAAATTCTTTAGCATTCCCTAGAAGACCTTGATTTAAGAAATCAAACAGTGACCATAAGTCACTTAATCTATTTTCAATAGGAGTACCCGTCATTGCGATACGAAGTTTAGCTGGTATTTCTTTAATGCTTTTTGTTCGTTTTGTTCCTGGGTTTTTAATTGCTTGTGCCTCATCTAAAATAAGAATATCCCATGTTTTATTCTTAAGTGCTTCTAATCGAGCTGCCATACCATACGTTGTTATATGTAGGTACGCCGATTCATTTAACTCTAATTCCTCTGACGTTTTTATAGCGCTACGATGCAGTATCTGATAAGTCAGTTCTGGGGAGAATCTTTGGATTTCCTTTTCCCAATTACCAATAAGTGATGCTGGTAGAATAAGCAAGGCATTTCCACCTTTATTAACTCGTACATGCTCTAAAAATGCGATAACTTGAACAGTTTTTCCCAGACCCATGTCATCTGCCAAACAAACACCAAGACCCAACCTAGCCATTTTATGTAACCATCTATATCCCGTTTCTTGATAAGCTCTTAGCGTTGCATAAAAAGAAGGCACTATATCAACGGCTTCTGCATCCAACGGTTTTGTTAATGTATCTTTTAATGATTTAAGCCACTGACCATTAGAAACAGATAATTCCACCTCTACATTAGATAGACCAAGGGATTCCTTAATATTCAACTCCATACGCATAGCATCACCTAATGTAAGCTCTTCACTATTATGAAGTTCCATTACCTTATCAAACGCCTGTAACACAGCCTCTAATTTTTCCTTATTAACTTCTACCCATTTTCCTTTATATTGAATAAGTCCTTCTGCCATTAACAGGAAGTCTTTTAACTCTTGCTCTGTAAGCGTCTCTCCATCTACAGATAAAGTAGGCATAAAATCCATGATAGCATCTAATCCAACTTTTGAAGGTTCTTTATCACCAACTGTAACTGAAATCTTAACTGCATTATTGCTTTTTCGCCACCAATCTGGGACTCGACACATAATACCTGCTAATTCATACATTTCTATTTCTTTTAAAAACGTATAAGCTTCCTCAGCCGTTAATTTGATTGGTAAAAACAACTCACCACTTTCTAATAGGTTAGAGATGAAGTCACTTTCATCAGCTACTTTTACAACGGTAGCTATAAGAGAAAATAGTTTTTTCTCATCATCTTTAAATTCTATCAAAGCATTTTTTAATGGTGTATGTAACGTCTTTTTACTCTTAGGAGGTTTATTAGAATAGGTTGCCATAAAGGCAAAAGGTTCACTACTCATTTTGTTTTCCACCAAATGAAAAAACACTCTACCAGCAACATGAACATGAGCATTATGTTCTGTAAAATACATAGCAACACTATCTTCATATTCAGCTATATCATTTGTAAAAATATCTAGTAACGTAAACCATATTTGTTCTATCCACTGCTTATCTACAACTTCCATACCAATAACAAAAGGTACTTCTGCAATCAATTGACTAATCTCATCCTCTAATAATTCAACTCTTATATTGCTTCGTTCAAATTCTATATCTGACTGTCTTGATAATCTTCGAATTAGCAAATCTGATATCTGATATAAGTAATAAATAGAAGGTGAAAACCATTTTTGTTTGGTCAAAAAACCTAAATAAAACAGCGCTTTGTACTTATTTTCTTGGAATTTAATAAACCAACCAAAAGCAGAATTTTCATCCTGCTCAGCCTTTGCTTGATCCTTTGTTTGAGCCTTTGTTTGACCCTTTGTTTGAGCCTTTGTTTGACCCTCTATTAATTCATCTATTATAAAATCTTCAACTACAAAGTATGCTTTTAATTCATCCATAAGTTAAACTCCTTTTGTTATAATAATCCAATTTGATCACCTTCACCAATTTCAAAAACAGCAGTATCAATAAGTTCAATTGATTGATCAATATCCTTAGCAATATTTGATTCAATATGCTCTCTTCCGGTTCCGCTTTCCTGAACAACACGTAATGAATAAATCAGATCAAACTGATTGGTAATAGCACTAGTGTTAATATGAGTATAACAAATCATCTGGGTATCATATGTCGCAGCAATTTTGAATAACGGTTCTAACAAATGTTCTGATGAAACCGGTCCGAAAGGGTTATCCATTACAAGCACTGTTCCACGTTGCTTTCTACTTAATTGAATCCCTCTTGTATAACTAATTAGTGAAGAAAACATAATAAACACACTAACAAAAAGTTCTCCACCGGAAGCTTTTCCAACTTGTTCCCAATTCATTTTACTAACTTTGTTTTCTTCGATTTTTGATATACTTATTTTTATTCGGTTAAAAGGAACGTATTCACTAAATAGGTGCTCTAGTTTCAGATGATCTTCTAGGTATCGGTCTAAGTCATCCATATCACTATTCTCTATTTTTACTTTAGCTATTCGAATAATTTCTTTCAAATAATGTCTAATCGTTGTTGTATCTAAGGTCTCCTTTTTAGGCATAGTGATATAAAGCATTTTTTCACGTTTCCCATGAAGATTGATAATTGAATGTTTATCAATATCTTTTAGCTCATCATATACATTTGATACTTTTGTTAAGACAAAATTGTATAGAACTTCTTCTTTTTCCTGAAGCACACGAATATCCGCATCATATTTATCAATGATTCTGTATATCGATTCTGTAGCCTGATTTATAACTTGCTGCACAAAAGAGTGTTCATAAATATTGGCTTCAATAAGCAGTTGATTAAACATTTTTGTCAGTAATTTACTTTTATCTTTATACTCTGATTTAAGTTTCACATATTCACTAGTAAGTCTAGATTTTTCTTTATTGTAGTTCAGTTTAGCGTTGTTAAAAGTCTTTGCAATCTGTGTATACTCATTAGTTACTTCAACTTTATTAATTTCTACAGGATAGGTTTTAATATAATTATTATGTTCTTGTGTAGTTATTTCATCCGTTTCTAAGATTTTCATATTGTTAATAGCACTTTCAACTTCGCTATTAACCATATTAAATTTAATAATTGCCTCTTTTATTTTTTCGTGTGCAATTTTGTTATTAACACGTCTCTCTTTATAACTAATATCAACAAGCATATGCTTTAACAAAAACATATCCTCTTTTAACTTTCTTTTACTAAGAATATTTGCCTTCTTTAGCCCAAGTGCTTCTACTTTGGACTTAATACTTCCTTTTCTTTCACTTGCCATACTTTCTTTCTCTTTTAGTTGTTTTTCATGAATTTTAAAGTTTATTTCACTTTCATGAAGCAAATTTTTATCAAAAACACGATTCACATAATCTTCTGTCTCAACTTGAAGGTCTATAAGTTCTTTATTCAGCCTATCTAACTCTCTTTTATAGAACGTTAGTATTTCCTTAACACTTTCTATATCACCTAAATTTTTATTAAAAATTTTATATTTTGCCTTTAGTGTTTCAAAATCCTCTTTATACAGTCTATGATTATGAAGTTCGTTATCTGTACGTTTTGCATTAAGTTCCATCATTGCTTTTTCGTATTCGCTAATTTTACCTTCTATACTCTTGATATACTCTTCTTTTTCTCTAATTGATTTATTTATAAATTCTTGTTGCTTAGTTAATTCTTCAATTTTAATATCTATTTGCTTAACTTTCTGAGTCACATTGTAGTTATTTTCTTTTTTAGATTGATACGTTAAAAACTCCTTATGAAGCAATACATATTCCTCTAAACTTTTGCTATGAATTCTATGTTTCTCCTTCAATTTTTCTAGTTCACTTTTTTTGGTTTTAATATATTCTATGGACTTTTCTATCGCTTTTTGAGCTTCTAAGCTTTGTATTTTTTTAGAATCTATTAATTCTTCTATTTCTAGAACCTGTCTTTGTAAGTTTTTATGACTTTCTTTAGAATACAGACCAACAAACTTTATATAATCATTGATTAGAAGCGTTATCCAATCTTTACTTTTGTTTAACTTAACTATATCATTTTCTAAACCATTTAGTTGCTTAGTGAGAAAACTTTGCTCTTCACTAATAAACCCTTCATCAAGCAAACGCTTTTCAAAGGATGTATGTATCACAACTCTTGATGTTTGGTGTATTGGTATATCCTGTTTTTGATCCTTAGCTTCGAGTTGATTACTTTGTACTGTTTGTCTAATATATTCTTCTGATACGATAGGAATAACTACATTAATTTTATAATTCTTAGTTATATCAATAAATTTATTTAGGTTATAATCATCCATAACAAGAGAAAAAGGTAGTACATTAATCTGCTCCATAAAAAAATCAGTGCTTAAATACTCCTTATCTAAATTCTTCAGCCACTTATAACCATATTCAAAATCAATACTATTTTTCTCTAGAAACTGTAACATTTCTTTTGGTAAACTGATTAGCCTACCTTCAGCTAAACTTTCAAAAAGCTGGATAGTCATAGACTTTTCGATAGTTGCTTTATGTATTGCTTCTTCTTTACTCGAAATAACTTCTTCTAATTGATTATTAACATACTCCGCATCAAACATATCCTCCTTTGATACCTGAAGTTTATTGAGCTTTGAGTATATATCATCTTCATACTCTATATATTTTTTAAAGCTTTCTTGCGACTTGCTTAATCTAGCTTCTGCTTTCGCCAAATCAATTTTGTAGTCATTAATATTTATCTCTAATATTTTTACATTAGCCTTTTCATCTTCTATATATTTTTCCTTTGTAAATATGCTATTTACTAATGTTTCATCTTCTGCTTTTAGCTTGGTAATATATGTATTTAATGGTTCCTCTTCGTAATCCTTATAAAGTATATGTTGTTCCCATACAAATTCCTGATTCCCTTGGTTCATTTGTTCCACTTTATTCACAAATTTCTTCATTTCATGTTTAAGAATTGTGGCCTCGTCATCAACTGATTTCTTTTCTATATTATACTCATTAATTCTATCAATACATTCATTTTTCGACTTTTCCAAAGCTAATTCGCCGCTTTTTTCTGTATTTAGCAACTTGCTTAAGTTTTCTTTTTCTTCTTTATATTTATATGCTAATACATCTACTAATTCCTGATAATCATCATTATCTTTATCTGATAATAATCGTTCTAGCTCTAATTCTTTTTCCTTGATTCGAACCTTACCTTGTTGTATTTCTTCATATTTTTTGGTAGCCTTAATAACTCTAACTTCTAGGTCAGCATTATATGTTTGTTTACTAAGCTCATCTCTTTCTTGTAATAACTGGTTATAATTGTTCCTATCCATATCTAATTGTTGCTCTTCTTTATAATAATTAAAACACTCTTCTTCAAACTTAATTCTATCAATTTCTCTTCGATTGTTAGTCTTAGCTTCTTCTTCTGTAGCAATTCGTTCTTTAAGCTGCTCTTTTAATTCTCCCATTCCTAAAAGTGCAGCACTGACTGTTCTATCAGCCTCATCTTTTACATCAATTGCTGCTTTATGACTTATACTACATTCAAGAAAATTTTTACTTTCTTTCAAAAAGGCATCGTATGTTTTTCGTTCCTCAATGATTTTCTTATTCTTTACCTCTTCTTTCGCGTGTTGTCTTACTAATGTTTGAATTTCTATTTTATCTCTTACTTGCTCATCAAGCTTGCTTTCAATCGTTGGTAGCAGCTTTCTTTTTAATAGTGTGACTGATGTCTTTGCGTCCTCAAAGAAAGATTTTAACCCAGCTTCTTCCTTATTGATTTTAAGTATATTATCTTTCCATTCCTGTTGAACTATACCATATTCTGCAAGTTTTTTTCCATATTGTTCTTTCGCTTCTCTTGAATCTGACCACTTAAAACAATTAACATACATCGGCATTTTCTTTTCATGTTTTGCTAAATCAGATAATATGCTCTCATAGTTTCTCATAGAACGTCGCCCGTTATGATCGACTTTTGAAACAGGAATTGATTGTATATTATAGGTTTCACTATAATGATACTGTATAGTGAAAGCGAATATATCAAGGCTTTCCTTATCTTCTAAGCTACCTCTTTTTCGTCTTGTATGATATTTAACTACTAGCCCACTAAGAAATGTCCCTGCATCATTATCTAGTTGCCATTCACTAAGCAATAGTGTAGGCTTTTTATTGATTTTAAAATAATCTGTAAATTTTCTCGTTTTAAGGTCAGTTTTTGGAATAACTGGTTGCATCATCATTTGAGTTAATACAGTTTTTCCACCTCCATTAGCCAACAGCATCATTCCATGTCGTCCGTCACCAAAGTCAAACACTTCATCGTAAATATGTCTTGTATCATTATATATTAAATTAACAACTCTAAATTTCTTAAGTTTAGGCATAGTCATCCTCCACTAAAATACTTTTCTCACTAAATAGTTTTTCAATTTTAACTTTACGTTTACTGTCTAGGAAATAATGTCCCATCAGATCAGTCAATTTTGTTGTTGGTCTAATATCCTCATAGCCTTCGTATCTTACAAACAATTTTTCCTTAATTAAGAATGTAACTACACTTCTAATATAACCATGTTTCGTATTTTTAGATTTATGATTTTCATCATCTTTTTG
>NBLG01000054.1 GCA_002084435.1 Tenericutes bacterium 4572_104 | reverse complement strand
TCAATATTTTTTATTATTTCTATATCTTTATCTGAAAGATTATCTGGAGCTTTTTCATCTTTAACTTCAATCATTTCTAAATTACAATATTTAGATAATCTTTTTGAATATTCTTTTATTCCTAATCTTAGATATTCTTCTCTAATTTTACCTACAGATATTATTTTTATATTCATTTTACTTCATCCAAAAAATATTTTTGCAAAGCTATAATAGTTTTTGCATCTTGTAATTTACCAGATAATAATAATTCTTTTGCTTCTGCTTTAGTTAATTCTATTAATTCTAAGAATTCATCATCATCTGATTCTTTAGGATTTTCTATTTTTACGCAATCTTTAGCGATAAATATTTCTATCTTTTCATTGCTATAACCAACACAACTATTTATATCTAATAAATGTTTGACATTATTAGATATATATCCAGTCTCTTCTTCTAGTTCTCTCACTGCACAATCTAAGCCATTTTCATTTAAAAAATCTTTTTTACCTGCAGGAATTTCAATTGATTCACTTCTTATAGGATATCTATATTGTTTCACCAACAAAATATTACCAGTTTTAGTTATTGGTAATATTGCAGCTGCACTATTATGCATAATATATATTCTTTTACTAGTTTTATTATTAGGTAATAATACTTCATCTTCATAAAGCTTCATAAAAAAACATTCATAGACTAATTTATGACTTAATTGTTTTTCTTTTAAATTCATTCTTTTCACCAACTATTCTTAATTTTTATATATATTAAACTATTGAAAATACAAAATCTGTATGATGATAATATAATTCGTTAGGCTTTAGAATGCTTGATTCCAATCCATCTATATTGATTCCATTAGGTGGATTTTGTGTTTCAAAACATATACCCATATATTTTTTATTTATTGCATTATATTGTAATTCATATTTCATAGGATAATGATCTGTATAACATACAACAGTGTTGTATGTTGTATATACAGTTAACATTCTTCTACTAATAGGATCAATTAATTTAATCTGTGATTTGTTTATCGACACTTCATCTAATAAATATGGATGATCTATTCCATCAAATCTTTCATCTTTTATAGTTCTAAGATTTGTATAATCTAATTTAGTATTTAAAATATTTTTCTTTTTAATAGGAATAGATTCATCATCTAATTCTATAATATTAGATGCATTAATCTGCAATTTATGATTTAATATATCATTTTTTAAATTACCGGATAAATTGAAATAAGCATGATTTGTTAAATTAACTAAAGTTGTTTTATCTGTATTCGCAAAATAATCTATACTGAGTTTTCCTTCACTAACAGTATATATTATTTTATATTTTTGGTTCCCGGGATAATTTTGCTCTTCTTCTTTTGTATTTAAAGAAAAAATAACTTTAGTTTCTTTTAAATTATCTTCAATATAATATTTAAATTCTTTAAAAGAAAAACAATCTTTTCCTCCATGTAAATTATGTTTACCAATGAAATTTTTATCTAAAACAATCTGTTTACCTAACAGATTGAAAGTTGCATCTTTAATTCTACCAGCAGTAGGTCCTACAATTGCATTAAGATATCTATTATTTTCTATATAATCTTCTAAATATTTATATTGAATTAATATGTTTTCCATATCACCTTTAAAATTAGGAATATCAATACTATAAATAGTAGCTCCATAGTTTATAAAAGTTACTTCAATATTATTTTGTTTTACAGAAATTAAATCAAATTGTTTTTCATTAACTAATTGTTTTTTTATACTATACATTTATTTGTTTTCCTTCTTTGCTTTTTCATATATTATAACACACTTAAAAAGGCATTCATTGTTTCACTCAAATATAATTCGTCATCTTCTTTTGAAGGTTTGTTTACTGTATAGATTGCTTGGTCCCAAACAGCTTTCATATACTCTGTAGCCTTAGTCTCAAAGATACCAACCATAGGAGCTACTTGAACAGGGTCACTAGCTACTTCTTCCTTAGTAGCGTAATAAGAACCTACTATAGGTTGACCTGATTCATCCTTTTTATAAATAGGATAACCTTTATATGAACATGATTCTATTAGAATCATCTTCATAACTTCTTTTGGGCGCATAGCAGCCATTTTTAAAGCAACAGCTCCTCCTGTAGACCATCCTGCTACATAGTATTTGTGGATATTAAGTTCATCTAGCAACATAATTAAGTCTTCAGCTAAAGCTTCTAAATCATCAAATCTAGATTCATAAGATGAATCTCCAAACCCTCTCATATCTGGAGCGATAATTCGATATTCGTCTTGGAACCGTTCAATTAAAGGTTTAAAATGAATACTGCTGCTCATATTACCATGAACTAGTACCATTACTTCTTTTCCAACACCAATATCTAAATAAGCAAGTTTTTCTTTGTTTGGCAATGTAATAAATTTCTTTTCCATATTAACCTCCTTTATATGAATTTTTATTCATGTTATATTTATTTTAATATTTGATAATATTAATGTCAATAGACTATATAAAAATCGACTAGATTAAATTCTAGTCGATAAATTTATAAAGATAATTTATTCATCAAAATACAAATCATAAATATATGATCTACTAGGACGTTTTGGATCAAATGCCAATTTAATTTGGGCATCTTTTTCTACGTATTTATTGTCTTTATTATAATTTAATTTTGCTCTTCCTTTAAAGGTTTTTCCTTTAAAATTGAATTCATAATTAACAATTTTAGAGCCTCTATAATAATGGGTTCTTAAAACTTTTCCATCAGCGATTTTTGCAGTTTTCATAAAATTCTTTAAAATATGTATTCTTGCTCATTTACAAGTAAACAAAACGTTTCACCAAGAAAATACCCATGCTCATATTATTGCCCTAAATAGCCAACAACGTGTTGAAGACTGTTTTTTTAATTCGTTTTCTAATATTTTATTCATTCCCCTAGTTGTTAATCCGTGTCCTCTAAAATTTAAAAACATATAATCAGTATTTTCTTTACTTCTAATCGCTAAATTAGGTCTTGATTCCAACAAATAAGAATTTAACGTTCTAATTGCAAGATTATGAATTGGAACTATTCTTTCTTTATCCCCTTTACCTAAAACTTTAACCGTACGATTAACATAATCAACATCATATAATTTTAAATTAACTAATTCTTGCGCACGTAATCCACAAGCATAAAGTATTTCAAAAATAGCACGGTTTCTTTTACCCAAATCAGTTAAAGTATCAATTCTATTTAAAAAATCAATCATCTCTTTGGGATAGATAAACTTAGGAAGTTTACGAGTTACTTTAGGAAGTACAACAAAATTAAAAGGATTATCTAAAACCTTGCCTTCTTCAATTAAAAAATCATAAAGACTTCTTACAGCACTTATCTTTCTTAAAATTGATTTTGGAGTATATTGATTATAAAGATAAGAAACATAAAATTTAGCAATCTGATATGTTAATGTTAATAAATCTCCAAGTTCCTCTTGATTTAGAAAATTAATTAAATTAAAAATATCATTTGTATATGATTTAATTGTATTCTCAGAATATTGTTTTTGATATAACAAATAATCTTTATACATTAATACAATATCATCATTATTCAAGAACACCACCTTCAATCATTTCATCAATTGCTTTTAAGCTGCGCATAGCATACAATTCTTTGCGCTGTTTTTTATGATGTTTTATTTTTAAATCTGGAAAAATACCAAAATTAGTATTCATTGGTTGAAAATATGAAGGCTCAGCGTGCGAAATGTAAAAACTTTGCGAACCTAAAGCTGTATATTGTGAAAACTCAAATAAATCCATGTTTCTCACAAAACGAGACATATTAATTCCTGCAATAATACCAGACCCAATAGATTCAACATATCCCTCTATTCCACTTAACTGTCCAGCAAAAAATATCTTAGGATTCTTTTTAGATTGGTAATATTGATTAATTGATTTAGGCGCATTAATAAATGAATTTCTATGCATTATACCATATCTTACAATATTAGCTTTTTCAAGCCCTGGAATCATATGAATAATGCGTTTTTGTTCTGGAAAAGTTAAATGAGTTTGAAATCCAACTATATTATATAAACTTTTACGTAAATTATCTTGTCTTAATTGCACAACTGCATATGGTCTTTTTTCACCTTCTTTACCTAATCCTACAGGTTTCATAGGCCCAAATAAAAGTGTTTTTTCACCTCTTCTTGCCATTTCTTCAAAAGGCATACAGCCTTCAAATATATTTTTTTCAAAATCCTTTACTTCTACAGCTTTTGCTTTTATTACTTCTTTATACCAATTATCATACTCTTCTTTTGTCATAGGACAATTTATATAATCAGGTGACCCTTTATCATATCTGCTTTTAAAATATGCTACAGTCATATCTATTGAATCATATTCAATAATAGGAGCTATCGCATCATAAAAATACAACATATCTTCTCCTAAAAATTCTTGTATTTTTACCATTAAAGCATCACTAGTTAAAGGTCCTGTAGCTATAATAGTATATTTATCTAAATCTATATCAGTTATTTCTTTATCGTAAATATGTATTCTAGGATTTTCTAATAATGCTTCTGTAATTAATTTTGAAAACAATTCTCGGTCAACTGCTAAAGCACTACCTGCAGGTAATTTGGCTTTATCAGCTATTTTTATAACTAAAGAATCTAACTTTCTTAATTCTTCTTTCATTAGTCCAGCTGCATTATGTATATCATTAGAACGCAAAGAGTTTGAACAAACAAGCTCCGCAAATGTATCTAATTTTTGTACATCATTCTTCTTTATTCTCTTCATTTCATAGAGATTAACTTCTATTCCTCTTTTAGCGAGTTGATAAGCTGCCTCGGCTCCTGCAAGCCCAGCTCCAATAACATTAACTTCTTTTTTCATCTGACACATCCTTAGAATATATTATACCATATATATTTAATCTTTTTATTAAAATAAGGCAGAATCTCTCTGCCTAATTTTAAACAATTTAACTATTTTTTTATCCTAACAATTATCGGATCTCTTTGCAAAACAATATAACCATTTAAAACTTTAATAGTTTTCCCAGTTAAATAATTACGGTATTTTCCATCAGGCAGATTAACTTTCAATTTACCATTTGCTTGTCCAACATTAAAAATGCCGTGATATATTTTAAAATCATCTTCAACTGTGTTATAAGCTACCCCATCTATTAAAGGAATATTTATATTAAATATACCTTTAGAAAATATTGATAAACGTTTTAATTTAGTTAATTTCTTAATAAAATCAGTTATGTCTCCTTTTTTATTGAATACATCTTTATCAAATAAAGAAGGTCGAATATCTGAAAGATACTCTTCACCAGCATAAAATAAAACAGCTCCTTTTTGGAAAAAATTAAAAGCAGTCCAGTTTTTAATCTTATCCAAATCTTGATTTACTCTACTAGCAATTCTTTCTGTATCATGATTCTCTAAATATTTAATCTTTACATAATTTCTAGGATAGATCTCTTCTTGTCGCTTTATTCCTTCTAGATAATCTTTTAAAGGTCTTTTATGATTAATATAATCTTCAAAATATGGATAAACATCATAATCATAAGCCATATCAAATACTTGATACATTTCTGGCTCTGAAGCACAATTAAAACCTAAATCTCTTACATGTTTACAGAAATCTCCATGTACTGATTCGCTTAACCAAAATATTTTTCTATTAACCTTATTTACCTTTTTTCTTGTATATTTCCAAAATTCTAATGGAACTAAGGAAGCCGCATCACATCTAAAAGCATCTACTCCCATTTTTGAGTAATTAACTAATACAAGACTTAATTCTTTCCATAA
>NBLG01000053.1 GCA_002084435.1 Tenericutes bacterium 4572_104 | reverse complement strand
AAGGGGTCACTTATTCCGCAAGACAAATACATTTTTGGGAGTAAAGTTTTGGTAAATTTATCTAAAAATAATTTATGTAAATCTCCTGTTTCTACTTTTTCTAAACCTTTACCAAATATTGCATAAAAATCTTCTCTAGCTCTTAATACATTTTCGTTATTTAAATCGTTTTTAAATCTATCTATATAATTTTTTATGTGATACATTCCCGAAAACCCACCTACATGAGAAAACTTTTCCGGGTAGGTTAAAGCGCATTTCATAGCTCCGTAAGCTCCCATTGAAAGCCCTGCAATATACAAATTGTCTCTATCAGTTAAAACATTATAAGTTTTAGCTATTATTTCAGGTAATTCCTCTGAAACATATTTAAAATATTTAAGCCCTGGATTTAAATCGTGATAAAAGCTTCGAGAAACTTCAGGCATAAAAACAGCGATATTATATTTATTCACAATAGCGTCTAGATTAGTTCTCCTACTCCAAGAAGCGCTGTTTCCAGTTAACCCATGTAAAAGTATTAAGGTAGAAGGTTTATTTTTAAATCTAGTGTTTGGTTCGTCTTGAGGTAGGTATACAAAAAGCGAAGTATACATACCTAAAGCTTCTGAATATATATTTCCTTGAAAAAGCCCCATGTTTACCTCTTTTCTTTTTAAAAAGAGATGTAATATTCATCTCTTTTTAAATATATTATATTGATTAAAAAGTTAAATAATCAGATTCCATATTTAATAGACTTGCGGCTTCAGTATCAATCATTAGAGTTACATCGGGATGTAACTGTAAGATTGAAGCTGGCACGTCATCAGTAACTGGTCCATAAACCATTTTGTAAATAGCCTCTGCTTTAGCTGCGCCTGAAGCTATTAAAAGAATCTTTTTAGAATACATAATGTTTTTAATTCCCATAGTAATAGCGTATTTAGGAACTTCATCAAGAGAATTAAAGAATCTAGAATTAGCTTTTCTTGTCTCTTCATCAAGTTTAACAATAAAAGTTTGGTTTCCTAACATACTCCCTGGTTCATTAAAACCAATGTGTCCATTCTTACCAATCCCTAATATTTGTAAATCTCTTTGATTCCCAAACATCTTTTTATTGTATTCTTCAGCTAGTTTTTCCATGTTTTCTAAATCATTAGAAGGTATATTGATATTTTCAGGTAAAATATCAATATGATCAAATAAATATTTATGCATAAATGAATGATAACTCTGAGGATGGTTTTTATCTATACCAACATATTCATCTAAATTAAAGGTTTTAATATTTTTAAAAGATATAATTCCCACTTCATAGGCTTTGATGAGATGTTGGTACAAGCCTATAGGTGAATCTCCTGTAGCTAGGCCTAATATTAAATTAGGTTTTTTTACAATCTCTCTAATCACAAAAGCAGCGGCTGCTTTTGAGATTGCATCATAATCTTTGTATTTGAAAATTTCCATTTCGCTTCTCCTACTTCTTAAATCTTCTTTAAACTTTCTCTAATATTACCATTGTATTCATTTAAGATTTCTTCAATCTTATCTCTATCTTCAATCTTAGAAAGAATCGCAAAAATTGCATATTTTACTGATTTGTATTTATCTAAATATTCCTTAGCTACCTTTTCATTAACCCCAGTAACTTCCATTATAATTCCTCTAGCCCTAGAAATCAACTTATTATTGTTCATCTGTACATCAACCATTAGATTTTCATATACTTTCCCAAGTTTTATCATTGAAGCTGTAGTAATCATGTTTAAAATAAGTTTTTGAGCAGTACCTGATTTCATTCTCGTAGAACCCGTTAAAGGTTCAGCTCCTGTAATAGCTTCAATAGGATGTTTTGCAATTTTCGCTATTTCTGAATTATGGCTCGTGGTAATACAAGCTGTTTCAGCCCCAATCTTATTGGCGTATTCTAACCCACCAATGGCGAAAGGAGTAACTCCACTAGCTGCGATTCCTATAACGACATCTTTATCATTTAAATTATAGCCTTTTAAGTCTTTAACTACACTCTCCTTAGAATCTTCAGCGCCTTCAATAGCGTAGCGCAATGCATAGTCTCCTCCAGCTATAATTCCAATTACCTTAGATGGGTCAAGTCCAAAAGTTGGAGGCACTTCACTAGCATCTAATACTCCAAGTCTACCAGATGTTCCAGCGCCAACATAAAATAGCCTTTTGACACAATATCAATATTTTTTGTATTTTCATTTCTTCTCTCTGTAGTGATTTTGCTGATATCAACCATTGTTTACCTCTTCTTTCAAATATTCCATTGCCAAATAATAAGCTCCTATAACTGGATCTGACAAAGAATCATCTATCGTATATTTTATATTCATTTGATCTAATGATTTAACCAATGTTTCTAAAACATAAGGAGCATTTAAGAGAAAACCTCCTCTTACTCCAATTCTAACTTCTAAATTTGGATTCATTAATCTATATGCGTTATATGTCTGTTTAGCTAAAAATTCTCCTTCTTTGACAAATAAATCTATAGCTTCGCTATTCCCTTTTAAAGCATATAAAGCAATGAATTGAGATAATTCTGCGATTTTGTTTTTTGTGTTATTATAGACAAAAGCTTTGATATCTGTATAATTCTTAGCTTCTATCTTATCTAATAAAGCTTTTGTTAAATCAGTTATTTTTTTCTTTTCTTCAAACTGCTTTATAATATGTTTTAGCTCTTCTATTACTAGGTGATAACTTGAACCTTCATCTCCTAATAATGGGCCATACCCACCAATAAAATGTATCTTATCATTAGCATAAGCAATTATTGCGCTACCAGTTCCACCTAAAACCATAATCACTTGTTTATACTTATCCTGTTTAACTGAATAAAGAGCGACTAAAGCATCAGTAACGACTTTTATCTCTGTTTGGTATTTTTTAGAAATATCAGCGATAAACTTATCTTTATCAGGGTAATTTGAATATCCTGCAACTCCAATTAAGATACATTTTAATTCTGAAACATCTATTTCTTCTGTTAAGTCATCTAAGGCATCAAATATATGTTTTTTAGTCATAGTTGGATCAACATTGAAGTTTCCAAACCCTGAATATGTATCCTTGATTTGGTTGCCTGCCATATCAAATAAAACACCTTTTGTCTTCGTTCCTCCACTATCAATTCCTATAATATATCCGTTCATAACGTCACCGGTAACTTTCCTAAAGGAGTTATGTTTCCTTTTAAATATTCTATAAGTATTTTAACAGAATTTGGAGTGTATTCATACATTAAAATTAGGTTTTTAATATCTTTAACAAACAGCGAATCATAAGGGTTTCTCATAGCTATAACATATAAATTACAAGTCTTATTAAGCTTCTCAATTAACTCTAATTGATTTTTATAGATATTTGCGTTATATGAACATAAAATAATCTGTTCATATTTTTTAGATAACTCTAATATATGATTTAATTCTTCTTCTTTTAATCTAACTGTTACTTCTAGTATGTCTATATAAGGTAATTCTTTTTTTACAGAAGAAATGATACTAAAATCTCCTGTTGATTCATCCGCTATAGTTGTGGACACGGGGCTTGACGCAACTAATAGAGTTTTAAGACCATTCTTAGGGTCTATACCCCTAACTCTAGTCAAAGCCTCTCTAACTACTGATAGAGAAAATTCTTTTGTTTTTCTATCTTCTACAATTTCTTTTATATCTTGATAGGTTTTAAAAGAGTTATATTCAACGTATTTTTCTTTAATTTCTAAAACTTTTTTCACTCTATCTTTAATGAGTTCTATTGGTATTTTTCCATTTAGAACCTGTTCTTTTAAATATTTTATTGAATCTATTTGTAATTCTTTTGTGGAAGAAACCATCGCAAGATTAGCGCCAGCTTCAATAGCCATACTTACACCTTTTTTTGTCGTATAATAGGTTTGAATAGCTTTCATCTCCAAACAATCTGTAACAATTAGACCTTTAAATCCCAATTCATTTCTTAAAAGATCGGTTAAGAAATATTTTGAAAGAGTAGCCGGCAATTTATCAAAACCTAGTGCTGGAAAACTTATATGAGAACTCATAATAGCTAGAGCCCCCATCTCTATTGCTTTTTTAAAAGGAATCAATTCAAACTCTTTTAGTTCTTCAAGAGTTTTATTAATCCTCGGTAAATCTAGATGAGAATCCGTATCAGTATCCCCATGTCCAGGGAAGTGTTTAGCTGTCGCTATTATTGATTCTTGTAGGCCTCTAATAAATTCACAACCATATTTAGCTACAGTATAAGGTTCATCCCCAAAACTTCTAACTCCGATTACAGGGTTCTTTGGATTATTATTGATATCAAGGCTCGGAGCTAAATTCATATTGACTCCAAGTGCTTTTAAAATGTGACCCATATATTTACCACTTAAATAAGAATTATTAGGTTTTGAACTAGCAGTAATAGTCATTGCGCCTGGAAAATAAGTAGTTCGATTTTTAATACGAGTTACCATTCCACCTTCTTGATCAATTGATATTAAAAGAGGAATACCTGTAGCTTCAACCGCAAGTTTTTGTAAGTTTTGATTTAATTTAAAAAGCTGTTCAGGTGTGCTAATATTTTTCGCAAAGAGAATAACATTACCTACTTTTTTAGAACGAATCAATTCTATAACATGATCATTTATATTTAAGCCATCAAATCCAAAAACGATTAGCTGTCCTATTAATTCATCTAAACTTAAACGATCTATATCATAATCAATCATAGATATGGTACCTCCTTTTGACTTTTAAAAAACTCAAAGAGTCTTTTTCCATTTTGTCAATTATCTCTTCTATACCAAGTTTATTTTCCCTTAATAAAACATCTCCGCTTAACAAATCAATGAATGGACGTCCGTCTTTGGTAAACGGCTCAATATAGCTAAATTCCTTGTGATGTTTTCTAATAATGTCTAAAAGAATAAATCCAGTCTTTACAGGTTTAAAATTTATATAATCAGTAATAATTAATTCTATTCCCTGACAGAGTTCATCTTTATATTTAGAAAACTTAGGTGTAAAATATATTGTTCTAAATTTAATACCAGCCAAACTATATTTCTTAATCTCTTCAATTACAAATTCACTATCTAGATAAGGACTTCCGATTATAAAGAACGGTTTAGTAGTTCCTCTACCTTCAGATAGATTTGTGCCTTCAAAGATACAAGTCGCAAGATATGCGTAAGCTGTTAAAGGCGTAGGAATATTAGG
>NBLG01000052.1 GCA_002084435.1 Tenericutes bacterium 4572_104 | reverse complement strand
AAATCAATAGATATTTACCTTTCCTTCAAGATTTAAAAAATAAGTTTTTGTTTGATTTAATCACACATTTCTATTTTGTCAATAACCATTGATTTTCTCCTATCAATTGACAGGAATATCCGTGTTGTGCTAATTCAATAATCTCTTCTTTAGAATTTACTATTTTTGCATCATGTTTTCGCCTACCAACACTTTGTAACTTTTGTAATTTACTGACCATTTTCTCTAACTTCTCAACCCTCTCTTTAAGCCTCTTCATTTCCTCAATATCCTTCCGAGTCTGTACACCAGTCAAAGGATTAAGATACTTCTCTCTAACCCGGTAAATATCTCTTAGTTCCTCTGCCCTCCGTATCCAATACACCCTATCTACTTCAGGGATTTTATGACATAAGAAAAAGTCAACAACCCTATCTTCAATTCCATGGTTAGTCAACTGAGTAGCAAAAAACTTCCGAAGACAATGAATTCTCATCCTACCATACTTACCGTTACCATTACCAATACCCGCCTTTGCTGCTGCCGTTTTTACCGTTTGATTCATCTGCCATCTTTCAAGCCTCTTTCTACCCTTGCCTCTATATTTCTTGGAACGACTAACAAACAAATAACTATCAGAAGTTATCGTTTCACCCTTCTTTTTTCTCCACTCCAAATATTGTTTGAGCAAGGTAATCCCATCACTAGCTAGAAACGTCGTTCTTTCCCCAATATTTTCTCTATCCTTGCCGGGTAGATAGGTTACGGCCAGTGGAACCTTTTCTTGTTCCAATTCCCTTTCAATATCACCCACTCTCAAATTCAATACATCAGATACTCTCATACCAGTTTGAGCTAAGAAGATTATCCTAAATTTTTCTTCAAGATTACATACATCTAACATCTTCCGTAATTCTTCAAGTGTTGGCACCAAATCTTTCTTAGTAGTTACCTCTCTGTTCCGATAGTTCTTTACATTGAGCATCCCTGATTTTCCAAGAACCGCAGTAAAGAAGCTTCTCACTGCTCCGTCAAGTGCATTAATGGTTTTTGGAGCATACTCCTCCTTTTCTAGATAGGTTCTAAAATCAAAAATCAGATCTCTAACTCCTGTTCTGCCATTTGGATCAGGATTCCTTGTTTCTTTATCTCTTAAGAGAATAAGTTCACCTGGATTTTTCCCTGAAAACTCACAGAATTTCTTCAATGCATTTAGATATAAACTAGCAGAGGATTTGCCGATTGTTTTCAACCAAGTTTGTACTTCTACAAATTCTTGGAGTTGATTTTTAGAAAAAACTTTATAACTACTTCCTTCTTCATTCTCTCTCGGGGCTCTGATACTGATACTATCACTGCTCCAGACTGCCAAGGTGTTAGCGCACCTTGGTGGTCATTATTTTCACAATTTAGAATATATTTTTTCTAAATTATAATAGCAAAATCATAAGGAGTTTTCTCCTTATAAGCTTTATTGTAGGTTCATTGAAACTACTCCTGTTGGTAAGAGTCTTTCATCAGTTTTATTTCTTCAATAAGCTTGTCTATTAGCTGATCTTAGTTATGGGTGAAAGATTTTCAATATCAAGTTTCATAATGGTGGCTTATTGAATGAATATAAACACTTCGCTTTACCTCCCGATACGACTATTAAACGAACATTTTATTCGCTTAATAGTAGTTAGGCGGCATATTACTCGGGCGATGCCTTTAGGAAAACATTTAAACAAATTTGCCTCTATTAAAGAAGAATAAAAGAGATATAATAGAATTTTTTATAATGAAAGCAGGAATTTTTTCTAAATTTTTACGGCGTTCCATGCAAGGTTGCTTGCTTGATTAATTAACTTGTCATCGATATTGATTCTTCCTTCAAAATGGAACTTTAGCATTGTAATTATTGGCATAAAAGCAAAGGATGTCAAAAGCGTTAACGACAAATTTTTTATGCACTGTTCTTTAACCCCTCTTTGAATTATATCTGTTATACAATTAAACAGTTCAAAATCGTTATGCTGAATCTTCTTCATCATAGACGTTTGTTCAAAATTCTCTCGATAAATAAAAAAATCAATATGCGCAAGAGCATAGGTCAAATAATTATGCCATATTGATTTAAACTGTTCTTCAATAGATTTGTTATCATCTAATTCATTCATTGCTGCTTGTCCCATTTTTTTCCTAATATCAATATAAATTTTTGTAAAGAGGTCTTCTTTGTTTTCGAAATAGATATAAATTGTTGCAGGAGACACTTTCGCTTCTTTAGCAATTTTTGCTATTGAGATTCCAGAAAACCCTAGCTTATTTACTAGTCGAATAGATGCCTTTACAATTGCGTTATATTTTTTTTTATCTCTGAGTCTCATCTTAATTGATAAATAAACGCTCATTTATTAAAACTTTCCTTTTTTATAACTTTTTTGGCGCTCGTGGTTACGCGTTCAGCTACCAAAAATCTTATATAAGTGAATGTTCATTCACTATTATAAAAAAATGAATGTTCATTTATTATAGGTGAATTATTTTTCGGGGGTTTTATTATGAAATTTTTCAAACTATTTAGTATTCTTTTGTGTATTATAATGGTAATAATGGTAACAGGTTGTACATCGATGATTAAAAGTGATAAAAGACCGATTGAACCAAAAAAGCTTGAAATTTCAGACAACATCATTCTTGAATCAACAGGAATTGTTAATATGAATATACCTTTACTTGCAGATCATATTGATTTTTTCCCCTCTAGTTTCAAGATAAACTCGTATGAAAAAGTAATTTATATTGATCCTGTAATAGTGGAAGGTGATGAACAAGCCGATTATATTCTTATCACACATTCACATGATGACCATTTTTCACTTACTGATATTGAAAAATTAGCAAAAAAAGAAACTATTATTATTGGCCCAAAAGATGTTGCTAGAACGCTAAATAAAAAACTTCCAGAACTAAATATTTATGAAGTTAAACCAGAAGATAAGATAACTTTTAGTGATATTACAATTGAAGCGATAGATGCATATAATCTAAAATCAGGATTTTTAACTCCGCATCCGATGAGAAAAATGTGGGTTGGATATGTAATTACCATTGGGGATGTTAAATTGTATCATGCAGGGGATACAGATTATATACCAGAAATGGATGAAATTTCAAATATAGATTTAGCAATGATTCCCATTGGTGGTGATAATCTAACTATGAATGCAGAAGATGCCGCTGAGTTTGTTAATAATTTAAAACCTAAAATTGCCGTTCCAATGCACTATAGTATAGAAATAGATCAAATAAGCATTTTTAGAGAATTAGTTAATAATGATACAAAAGTGATAATTATGGATGGAATTAATTAAGAATTTCAAGCGTTATTTTCCATGATTATTTGAGGTGAAAAGATGCTAAAAAATCAAAAGAAGACAACGGAAGCCGATCATACAATTAAGGACATGCTTGAAAACTTAACAATAATTGAATTAAAAAGCGTAAATTGTTATCTTTTGAAAGTAAAAGATGGATATATACTGATTGATTGCGGCCTATCAAAAAATAGGGCTGAAGTAGAAAAACGAATTAAGCAAGCGGGTTGTAATTATGGTGATTTAAAATTAATCCTTTTAACTCATGGTGATTTTGATCATACAGGAAACTGTGCATATATTCGTACAAAATTTGATTCAGAAATAGCTATGCATCATGAGGATTCAGGAATGGTGGAATTTGGTGATTTTTCATGGAATCGAAATTTAGGTTTCATCATGAGGATACTTGGCAAAATGATGACCCGTTTATTTGGATTAAGTCTAAAGAAAAAAGATCGATTTAAACCCGATTTCTATCTTAGAGAGGGGAAAATTCTTACCGATTACGGTTTTAACGCGACGGTTTATCACATTCCTGGACATTCAAAGGGATCTATTGGATTTTTAACTGCTGAAGGAGATTTATTTTGTGGGGACTTGCTTATGAATAAAGATAAACCCGTTAAATTTAATATGATTGTTGATAATGAGGCTTTTAAAAATAGTGTTGATAAGCTTAGAACTTTAGATATAAATACTGTTTACCCCGGACATGGAAAACCCTTCCTAATGAAAGATTTTTTTGATAATTATAACGAAGGTTAGAATCATGCCGTTCAAATATCTAATTGAGAATCCCCCAGAAAAAACCTTGAGATATCTGGCACTCTTCGGGGCCCTACTGATAATTATCATGATGCCAGTGGTAATAGGATTATTGGAGATGTCCAATTATTCCGGAACCATTGAGGAAACCCAACTTGGATTTAGTGGTACGTATATTAAATCGAAATTTATTCCTATGAGTAATCATGAGATGTCCCTTTTCATTCTTGCTAATATTTTTGATTATTTTTTCATGTTAGGATATGGTATTTTCTTCTTCAGTACAGCTTTATTACTAGCGCGAAGGTTAACAAAGGGGAGTATCTGGAGCAAAATCGGGTGTTGCATGGCTATTCTAGGAATAGTCAGCGCTTGTTGCGATGGTCTTGAAAATATTTTCCTTCTGTCGATGGCATCAAATCCTATAAACTTTCCAAATTGGTGGGCAATTGGTCATTCTTGTTTTGCACTGGCTAAGTTTATTCAAATGTATATAGCTATAGGTGGGATAATTTTAATGACATTAGTAATCGTTGTGTCCAGATTAATAAAAAGGAACGTTGATAAAGGAGGATTATGATATGAAAACACAAATCAGCTTGTTAAATAAGACAGTCAATAGGATCGGTTTCTGGTCAGCGATCCTTACCACTGTGTGGGTCGTCTGGTTTATTGTGGCTTTCGGTTCTTACATGTCTTCCTTACCATCAGAATGGCCTGGGATAGCAGCATTTGCTGCCTCCTTTGAGCCTATTCCATATATAGCTTGGGTAGTACCATGTCTTCTGCTTGCCCTAACATTCCCTGCAATGATGTCCTGCATCCACTACTATGCTTCGGATAATAAAAGGATCTGGAGCTTGCTTGGGTTAGTATTCGCAGTCATGTACGGAGCTGTTCTCGCTGCCAACTACTGGGTGCTACTGACCCTGGTGCGGGAAAGCCTCTTAGGCGGATACACAGAAGGACTTGAATGGTTTGTCATTGGCAGTCCCCACTCAATCACAAACACGATTGAGGGCATCGGTTATGGCTTCATGGGCCTGGCTGCGGTTTTTGTTAGCCAAGTTTTCGACGGAGATAAATTGAAGAACTGGCTACGATGGCTTTTTATCGTGAACGGTGTGGCAGGTATCGCAGGTGTTATCTTAGGTGGATTGGGAATCATTATGGCTACGATGGTATCTCTTGCATTGTGGTGTATTACATTTCCAGTTGCGACTGCTATGGTAGCTGTGCTATTTAAGCGAGCAAGTAGAGTAACTGCATGACAATCAATCAGCAGATTAAGATAAGGGTAGTTCTTCTCGTTCATAACAAGATAGAGAACGGCACAGCATTTCATATAACACAGCATATACGCTTACGGGCTAACGCCTTTGCCCTTAGGGACATTGCCTACGGCAACGTCGTATATGCTGGGAACGTTAAGTGAAATCAGGAGCAAAGTTTGAATGACGATAAATAGAGGTGATCTTCATATCTCGATGGCAAATTAGCAAAGGTCAAGCAGTAGACCTACAAAAATGGGCATTGGAAGAGAGTGGAACTGAGAAATTTCTGAGTTCTCTACCCGAGCTTCCTAAAAAAGGAAAAATAAAACTCGGTTTATATGTAAGTTATGAAATAGATGAATCAGAGCTTGACGGAGGAATCGATTGGCCTGATGTTGGTGTAGCAACGGTATATGCAATACTTCAAGAT